>JAYULM010000381.1:0-8750 GCA_043763605.1 Armatimonadota bacterium
TTTCCAGGTGTACGATTCGCTGATCCGGTAAGTCTGTCCCGTGTGGAACAGGGTCCTGTTTTCGCGCCAATGCGCGAAAACGCGTTTTCGCAACATGAGAGTTAGTAGCAGCTGGTCTGCGTAGGGGAGTTTTGAGGGTCTACCAAAGTCGCGCTTTGTTTTCGTATATGCGTCAAGCATTTGTGCAAACGTGGGGCGGCTAACTCCCGTCAGACGCTTGAAGTCGGCGTCACTCTTGCCCGAAAGGTCGGTGTAAAACATACACCACATTGTACAACACTTTGGAAAGTTCTATACTATAGATCAGCCGATTCAGGTTAAACTCCCTGCACTAGGGACCGCCGGGCGGACAGTCCTGGTGCCAGGCTTGACCGCGCCCTCCCCCCACGGAATACATCACCAGTCCCTGCGGGTTCGTGTTGTAGCCAACATCCAGGAGAGCCTCCGTGACCTGCGCGAGTTCGCTCATTTCGTTCAAGGCGACGAACGCGGGGTTACGCTCCTGCAGGGGAGCCCAGACCATAACGTCGCACTCGAAACTCGCAAGGGATACCCGCCCCGTTGTGCGACGTGGCGGCGGTGGCGGCAAGGGGCGCGTAATGGCTGTCCAACTCACGGCGCAACGGGAGTACTTGCGATTCCGTGAGGAAGCCGGGCATGACCACGACCCCGTCGCGGTCAAATGTTCGCCGCAACTCTGCCGTGCTGACTGTCATCTCCCGATTCTCGGCAATATCCAGGATCGTGTGTGTCGCGACGGAGGAAAAGTTGCTACTTTGCATAATGGAATTATAACCTCTGCTCGTGAGTCTTACAAGCGAAATAGCCTCAATAAGCATAACAGGAAGCGCGATGCCGACGAGACGCCCGTTCCTCACTGCGTTCTACCTTCTGTCAGACGGAATGTCTGCAGGGGGAGTCAGAGAATCCGCCCCAGGTGCAACTACTGCCCGGGCGTGGCAGTCTTTCGCAAGAAGTCTCCTTCGCGGGGCACTCCGTTTAGCGTCCAGCACTCTCCCAGCCCGTGAAAGAGCAACAAAGGCTCATCCCGCCGACATACGACGCGTACCGCAGTAATCCTGTTACGGTCCACGGTAGCACCGATCAGGAAACCGCCTTCCACATGGACCGGGTCAAACCGGTCGGTTTCGCCGTGAGCGAGGGGGAACCGGTTTACCGGAGTGCCCGGTAATTTCTGCTCCCAGGCGAAGACGTGTACGTGCGCCATATGCGGGAGGAGTGCCCGTAGAATGTCCGCGTTCGCCGACGCCGTCGCCCCAGTAGATCGGTTGCCAGAGCGGGCGCGGAAGCCGGGAGCGGCAACGGCGATGCGGTCACGACACCGGCACTGTCGAAGAACCGTTACGCCCGCGCGGCGAACTGACGCGTGACGTACAAAACAAAAGCGGGCGACGGATATTTCCGCCGCCCGACTGTAGCATCCGGTACGCAATTATCCGTTGCGACGCCGCTTAGCAGCCACTACTCCGAGCGCGACACCGGGAAGCAGAAGCGCAAGCGTCCCCGCTTCCGGCACTACTACGGCAGCGGTCGGCGCGAAGACGAGAACGTTCCCTGCAGCCTGAGCACTGACAGCACCTGTCCCAAAACCGAAAGCGGTCGCATCTGTACGGATGACGAGAACCCTTGATCGCTCTCCGGTCGAGATGTCACCGTCACCACTTGCGTTGAATGTGAACTGGATCCCGCCCTCGGACGGACGCCCTGCTCTGAAAGGACGTAAACTACCCACGGAGAAGTTTGTCTCCGCCCCGTCAATGTCGTCGCTCTCGAATCCGGCGTCTGTAATAAAATCGGTAAAATCGGTTATATTTATGGCAGTGACGCCACCCTCAACGACGCCGACCGTACTGGGGTTGTCGCCCGAAGCGGATGTCACGTCGATCTGATAGACAAAGTCCAGGAAGCCATTCGTCCGCTGGAAGACTGCCGAAGACACGCTACCATTGGTGAACTGATTACCATTGTTGAAAGTGAAATTGAATCCCTGTCTCATACTATCAAGCCGTATGGAACCAGCTTCCGGTATAACGACTTCAAAGACAGGCACCTGTGGACCAGTGACATTGACGAACTGGGCGCGGGCAGTCGCTGTACAAACAGCGAGGGAAATACAGGTTAGCGTACCAGCCATAATGGCACGGTGCAAGAAATATTGAATCATCATGTTGGATCCTTGGGGTCTGTATCCGTAGATACGTCATGGTCTTCTACGCGGAGATAATGGGCACAATGCGAGTGATTTAATGGCCCTCCCCTGTGTGTTACCCGGAAATCATTTCGGATAAACGTCGATAGTGTAACTAAACGACTTTCCCCATGCCGTTTTTTCTGTATTATCCTCACCCAAACTCACGGAGGCACCGCCCTCCCCGCTGAGTCCCGTCAACTACACCTACGACCAGTGGAACCGCCCGACCGGGGTGTCCACAGCGAGCGGGGCGTATGTGACGGAGACAACGCCGACTTTTTCGAGAAATATGACGGTAGCTATTGCATCGTCACCGGGATCTTTGACGCCAAGGCAAAGTACGGGGCGATGAAAGGGAGCATTAACAACCCCGAGCGTATAGGGATCTGGTCGAAAGCGGCGATTGCCAAACAACGCTGATCCGCCGGAAACGTTGTCAACAGGCACCCAACCCTATACGCCTTCATTCGCTTCCGCCAGCCAGCGTTTCAGGTTCGCCGCGTCCGCCGACAGGTTTTCGGGGGCGTCCTGTGCGACGAATTTCAGGCAAAGCCAGCGGGCAGAGGTGTCGGCGAGGTTGGCGGTTAGCAAGGCGAGGTACTGTTTCCAGTCGGTTTCGCCGTGAGCGAGGGGGAACCGGTTTACCGGAGTGCCGGTTATTTTCTGCTCCCAGGCGAAGACGTGTACGTGCGCCATGCGCGAGAGGAGTGCCCGTAGAATGTCCGCGTTCGCCGATGCCGTCGCGCCGTCGCCCCAGTAGATCGGTTGCCAGAGTGTGTACAGGTTCGGGTGGTTTGCCGCTTCCAGCAGGGCTTGCGCGCTTTCCCGGGTTTCGGTGAGAGTGTTGCCGTGGAACTCCATCGCGACCCGGACACCCGCCGCCTGCGCGAGCGACGCTACTCGGATGGCGTCGGCGACGATTGCCTCCCGTTCTTCCTCGCCTGGTTCGCGAAGCGGATCGTCCTGCGCTACGGTGGTATCCGCGCGTATCGGATCGGGCTACCGTTCTTGCTCGGCTTGATTCCGGGCGACTATATCGTCCCGACCCTGTGGGGAATCTTCGGCATGATGACCGGCTACCAGCGATACAGGGCGTTTCCGCACTGAAAGGGGCTGCCGCCGCGTATCACGGATGGCACCGGAAAGAGGAATCGAGAGCACTCTTGCTCAATTATTCCATGACCCGCTCATCGGGCGGCGAAACGTCGGCATCGCGGGCTACAGAGCCATGAACGTGTCCCCATCCACGGGACATGGTGTCGGAATCATCGCCCCGCCCTGCGGGAACATCTTTGCCGCTCGGGATAGCGGGAGGTATTTACATGTCAATCATCACAAGAGTTACCGGTAGAACGATTCGCGGGCTGTTAGAGGCGCGCGGGCGGGAGGTCGTGGACCGGGAGGCACGTAACGGTCCGCCTATCCCGCTCCTCCCATTGCTGATCGAGTATTGTACGCTTGCCGATGGCAAAGGGGCAATCGTACAGATCGGTGCGAACGACGGAATGATGGACGACCCCGTGCGCAAAAGCATCGTCTCGCTCCGCCTTCCGGCACTGCTCGTGGAACCGCTACCGAACCTGTTCGAGAAACTGACGGCGAACTATGCCGGACAACCGGACGTGCGATTGGACAACGTCGCCGTCAGTAGCACACCCGGCGAGGCGAACATTTTCCGGTTGACCGCGAGCGCGACGCAGTTCCCCGAATGGGCGCACGGCCTGGCAAGTTTCGATAAGTCCGTTTTGTTAAAACACAAAGACTGGGATGGGGTCAAAGGCAAAGACTTCGAACAGTTCATCGAGGCGGTACGTGTGCCCGTCGTGACCGTCAAGCAACTCCTTGAACGGCATCCCGACCTCGGCATGATAACCGCCCTGCAGATAGACACCGAGGGGCACGACTTCATCGTCGTCAAATCCGCCGTGGAAGCGGGATGCCTGCCGCGCGTCATCAACTACGAACACAAACACCTGAGTTACGACGACCAGGTCGCGTGCCGGGACTTACTCACTGCGAAAGGCTATTCGTTCTACTCGACCGGGACAGACACACTCGCGTTCCGGGCGCCCGCCGGGTAACGGCTCCGGCAAGGCAGCGCGGTCCGTTATTTATCGCAGCCCCGGCGTCACGCGATAAGGACACATGAATCCTGTCGTTTTTATACAGGCGGGCGCGGACGGCGAACCGTACAGCGTCAGTGGCGCGGCGGCGGAACGCGGCTTCCGGTATCTGGGTTACGAGACGCGCCGGTTCGCGCGGGAGGCACTGGATACGTTGCCGTTCGCCCCGGAGACCGTGGTAGTCGGCGGGATGGGTTGCCTCCATGCCGTCTGGGAGCGGCTCGGCGTCCGGGTGCCGGTGTATGTTTCCGCACCCGCCTTACTCGCGCCGTTTATAGGGCGCGAATCCTGGCGTACGACGCAAGCGGAACTACTATCGGCGGATCGCTTTCCGGTATTCGTCAAACCCTATGAGGACAGCAAGGTGTTCAACGGTCAGGTCGTGCATGGAGCGGAGGAACTCGCGCTCCTGCTCGAAGCACGCCCCGGGTTCCCGACGGTCGGCGCGGATTGCGTGCTACTGGCGCAGGAGCCGGTGACGTTTATCAGCGAGTGGCGCGTCTTCGTTCTGCGTGGTCGGTCGGTCGGCATTGCGCACTACCGGGGCGACCTGTTAACCTTCCCTTCGGGCGGTGTCGTCCGGGCGACGCTCGGGGCGTACACCCATGCCCCGGCGGGCTACAGTGCAGATTTCGGCGTCACCGATGCCGGGCGAACCCTACTGGTCGAAACCAACGACGGTTACGCCCTGGGCTATATGGGGATCAGCGAAGCCCGGTACGCCGAACTGCTACGGGCGCGCTGGGACGAGATCACGGGCGCGTAGCGGAAGCGTTCTCGCTCCGAACCAACCAGCCAACCATCCCACTCATCCGCTCAGGTTCCCCGCCAGAACAACGGTCTGACCCGCTTCCATCGGCACGATGACGCTGTTTCCGCCGTAACACACGACGCAGGGCGAGCCGTTCAGCGAATGGATCGTTGCTTCGACCAACGCGCCGTCTGCCCACGCGATGCCGACCTCGAAGCCGCCGCGCGCACGGAGTCCCCGCACGGAACCGGTGTGCCAGACGGCGGGCAACGCCGGGAGCAAATGTATCTCCCCGGCGTGGCTTTGCAATAACATCTCGATCACGCCCGCCGTAAACGCGAAATTGCCGTCGATCTGGAACGGCGGGTGTGCGTCGAACAGGTTGGCATACACGCCACCGCCGCCCTTGTAGTTGGTATCATTCGTATCTACGAGAGTCAATAACGCCCGGACAAGTTGATACGCGTGGTCGCCGTCGCCGAGGCGCGCCCACAGGTTGACCTTCCATCCGAGCGACCAGCCAGTCCCGGCGTCGCCGCGAATTTCCAGCGACCGCCGCGCGGCGGCGGCAAGTTCGGGCGTTCCCGCCGGGGTGATCTCGCTTGCCGGGTACAACCCGTACAGGTGCGACACGTGGCGATGGTGCTCGTCCTCGTCCTGAAATTCCCGGTAATACTCCAGGAGTTGTCCGCGCGACCCGACCCGCATCGGGAACAGACGCGCCCGCGCCCGCGTCAGGCGTTCGGCGAACTCCGCTTCGACCCCGAGCACTTCCGACGCGGCGATACAGTTGGCGAACAGGTCGCGCAGGATCGCCATGTCCATCGTGGTCGCGACGCTCACGGCGGAGCGTTGCCCGTCGGGGGCGACGAACCCATGCTCCGGCGACGTGGACGGGGCGGTGACGAGGTAGCCGTCGATGTCGATACCGACGCCCTCTATGAGCCAGTCCAGACCGAACTCGGCGGCACCGCGCATCACGTGCCATGCCTCTGTGAGGAAAGCCGTGTCGCCGGTGAACGCGTAGTGCTCCCACAGATGCCGACACAGCCACGCACCGCCCATCGGCCAGTTTGCCCAGCACGGGTCGCCGCCGACCGGCGCGGAATGACGCCACAGGTCGGCGTTATGGTGCGCCGTCCATCCGCCGCACCCGTAGTTGACCCGCGCCGTTTTTTCGCCGCTTTTCGCCAGTTCCCCGATAAACCGCAGCAAGGGTTCGTGACACTCCGAAAGATTCGCGGTTTCGGCGTGCCAGTAGTTCATCTCGGCGTTGATGTTGAGCGTATAGTTGCTACTCCAGGGCGGGCGCAACTCCTGGTTCCAGATCCCTTGCAGGTTCGCGGGCTGTGTGCCGGGGCGCGAGGAAGTGATGAGAAGATAACGCCCATACTGGAAAAGCAGGGTCGCCAGCGCGGGATCATCCGAGTCGTGGAAGCGGCGGATGCGGGTGTCGGTAGGCAGGTCCGGTTCGCCCGGCGTCGCCCCGAGGTCGAGCGTCACGCGCCCGTACAAAGCGCGGTGGTCGGCGACGTGCCGTTCGCGAAGTTCGTCATAGGAGCATCGCGCCGCGTCCGCGAGATAGGCTCGTGCGACGGTGAGGGGGTTCTGCCCCTGCGGCGAGTCGGTCCCGGTGAAACTGGTCGCGGCAGAAACGAGTAGCGTCACGCCGTCCGCGCCGGAAACCTGCAACCGGTCGCCCACCACCGTCCGCCCCACGGTTCCGCCCTCCGCGATTACGGACAGTGTCGCGGCGAAGTCGATCCCCTTTTCTGTATAAACAATCGGGGCGTCGGAGTGTGCATAGTTCGGAATGGACCGCGTCGGTGCCTTGCCGGTCATCGACAGAAACGTGTCCTCGCCCCCGGTCGGGACGGCGTGCTGTAGTTGCGAACCGAACCGCGCCGTGAACGAAAGGCTGCCGGGAGTGTCGGCGGTCAGGCGCAACACGAGAACCTGGTCCGTGGCACTGACGAACGATTCATACCGATACCCGACGCCATCATACGTGAACGACTGCATCGCGACTGCGGTGTCAATGTTGAGTTCACGCCGGTAATCGACGACTTCGGCTACGTAGCGGTCGAAGTCGAGGAACAGGTCCCCCAGCGGCATGTACGCCTCGCTGTACGGACCCTGCATCTTTTTGCACCACTCCGACGCTTCCTCATATCGCCCTTCGAGCGCGGCGCGGCGTGCCTCCGGCAGTGCTTCGCGCGCGGCGGGGTTGTCCCAATCGCCCGGGGGACCGGACCAGAGCGTGTCCTCGTTGAGCGCGATCCGCTCGGTCGCCGTCCCGCCGAAAACCATCGCGCCTAGCCGCCCGTTGCCGAGCGGCAGTGCCTCGACCCACTGCGTCGCGGGTTTGTCATACCATAATTTCATCGCGTACTTTCCCGCAGATACGCGCGGCGACCGCCGCCAGCGTCGCGTAAGCGTTTCCCAACGCTTCCTCAGTTGTTATCGCCCCGCCGACCATTCCCGTCGCCCCGTCGATCCCCAGGCGTCGCAAAAAATCGGGCGTCACTTCCGGCGTGATCATCCCCGCCAGCACGTGAACGTGAACCGCCGGGTTGATCTGTTTGGCGCGTCGGGCGACCCCGAAAACCGCCTTTCCGCCCGCCGTCTGGCTATCGAATCGCCCTTCCCCGGTGAACACGAGATCGGCGTTGCGCACGGCGCCGTCGAAGCCCGCCGCGTCCAAGACGATCTCGATGCCCGGGCGTAGCGTCGCCTGCGGGAAAAGCCATAGCAAGCCCGCCGCCGTCCCGCCCGCCGCACCGGAGCCGGGAACGTCGCGCACGTCGCGCCCCGTCGCCTCCGTCATGGCGCGCGCGAACCGGCGTAGCCCGTCATCGAGTGTTTTTATCTGTTCGGGCGAAGCCCCTTTTTGCGGACCGAACACGTGCGCCGCGCCGTTCGGTCCGAGGAGCGGATTGGTCACGTCACAGGCGATTTCGACGGCGACACTCGGAAACCGCTTCGCGCCACTCAGATCGGCGTTTTTCATTATCAACAACGTTTCGATGCCGTCCTCTTCCGGGTGCGACGGCACCCCTCGCGCGTCGTAAAACCGTACGCCGAGGGCTTCCAGCATCCCCGCGCCGCCGTCGGTGGTCGCGGAACCGCCCAGAGCGATAACGAGTTTCGTCACGCCGGGATGCGCCGCCGCCACGCGGATCAATTCGCCGACGCCGTACGTCGTAGCGCGGAGCGGTTCCTTGGGGGCACCGGGCGTTAGGCGCAAAAGTCCCGCCGCTTCCGCCATTTCCACCACCGCCGTGCAACCGTCGCCGAGAACCGCGTAGGTCGCGGAAACGGGCGTTCCCAGCGGTCCGCTGACCGTGACCGGGTGCAATACGCCGCCGGTCGCGGTTGCCAGCGTCGCCGCCGTCCCCTCGCCGCCGTCCGCTACCGGCAAGCGGCGCAGTTCGGCGTCGGGCAGGGCGCGACGGCAACCCTCGGCTATCGCGTCGCACGCCTGCGCGGCGGTCAGCGTTCCTTTAAAAGAATCCGGGGCGATTACGATTCGCATGTTGCTATATAGATTGGACGGCGGGGGGGAAAACCCCAGGGCAATTGCATTTAATTGTTTTCTTCTGTTTGCCCTGCCAATAATGCCAACAAATAGTCGTTATCCCATCCTGCCTTCAAGCGCTTAGCT
>JAYULM010000382.1:0-8726 GCA_043763605.1 Armatimonadota bacterium
CCGGAACCTCACCCCCCAACCCCCTCTCCGTGCCGGAGAGGGGGTTGGGGGGTGAGGTTCCGGGGGCGGGGGGGATAAGAGAGAGACGCAACCGCGTAACTCCTATATAATCCCTATATAATCCCCCGGACAAATGACCACTCCTGCCCGACGAAACGGCGCGGGACAAAAGCGGAACTAACGGGTATATTTCCGGTGTTCTATTGATGGAAACTACTCGCGGCGGCGGGCGAACGCGCCGCGAGGGAATACAAGGGAGGCGTCAAGCCATGAGTAATGCACTCGCCGTAACCACGGCAGAGTTCGATAGCGTAGTATTGCAATCCGAGGTACCGGTCCTCGTGGATTTCTGGGCAGCGTGGTGTGGCCCGTGCCGCCGGGTTGCCCCGGAAGTGGATGCGGTCGCCGAGCAACTCGCCGACAAGGTGAAGGTCGTCAAGGTGGATGTGGACAGCGAAAGCGAGATCGCGGCGCGCTACGGCATCCAGGCGATACCCGCGCTGTTCATCTTCAAGGGTGGGCGCGTCGCGGAAGTGCTGACGAGCCAGCGCACCCGCCAGGACATCGCAGCGCGACTCACCGCGCACGTGTAGTTTGTTGCGAGTGAACAGGTCGCCCCCGCTTCCAACCGAAGGCGGGGGCGTTTTCGTGCCACGTCGGTGTCGGACTTGTGTACCGATCCTCGGGGCAACCGGACCTGAGCGGCGCGAACTTTCCGCAGATAATCGCGCCGCCCCTCCCGCCCTGTCCGTGTACCGGAATGTGTTGACAAGGTTTTTGTCCGATGATACACTTCTGCCGTACTTCTTCAGAGTGCGCCGACGTGGCTCAGTGGTAGAGCAGCTGTTTCGTAAACAGCAGGTCACCGGTTCGAATCCGGTCGTCGGCTTCTTCTTCACAACGGCATGTATACCAGAGTCTTCTACGCTTGGTGTGCGGAGACATGAGTGTTCGCGGTTTTCGAGACGAATCCGCAACACATAAATGTCTGCAGATACGCGGGCGGGTGCAACGCGATGAGCACACATCATGAAACTCTATCCATTCATCGTTGGGTCTCCCGACGCATTGTACGGTGCGTCTCTGACGCGAGATCGGGGGGGGATCCTTTGACCAGCGAAGATGGTGGATTGGGTGTGCGAATTTTTCCTTTCCCGACTAAATGGGGCGAGGGGGGATTTTCCGGCAACGGGCTTTTGGGGTTCATGGCGTACCTGCATGGCGAAACGGCGGTATGCTGGGAACTGGGACGAACGGACTTGATGGACCGGCGGGACGGCGCGGAGGTGGACTGCGACGCCTTCCGTCTACCGGTCGGTCGTCTCCTCCTGCAAACCGGGGGACAGGTGACTGGCGGATGGATGGAGATGGACGTAGATCTGGCACAGGTGTCAGCCACCCTGGAAACATCGAATGGCTCCGTCTCCTTTACTTCCTACACCCATGCTATCCGCCCGATAATCGTCGTGACATGGCAGGGTACGGCGGTCCCGGCACTCCAACCGGCGTATTCCGTCCCCCTCAGTCTGGCGTACAACCGCCCGGTCACTGCCCGCCTTCTCAACCCGCCGCCGGTTATCATGGCGGACGGGGATCGACTCATTCTCCAACAAGCCGTTCAAGAAGGCGATGATTACGCCGTTGTCGTTGAGACGGTCGCCCCGGGCGTCGCCTATGTCAGCATCGAGCGCGGCACGGACGGCGAAGACGCTACCAGGAAGGCTTGCGCCATCCTGGACGACGCGAAGAGTGTTCCGCCGGACGCGCTGCTCGCCGAGCATCAGGAATGGTGGCACCGGTATCACGCCGTCTCGTCGGTCGAACTCCCCGACCCGTTCTGGCAACGCTTCGCCGATCTTCAAGTCTACAAAGTCGCCTGCGCGACGCGGGCGGACCGCCCCGCTATGGATCTTCTCGGTCCCTGGACGCATCCCACCGTCTGGTCGGCGACCTGGTGGAACCTCAATACGCAACTGGCGTATCTCCCGGTATATGCCGCAAACCACCCGGAATTGGGCGAATCGCTCCTGCGATTACTGCGCGACGCCGCGCCGAACTTCGCCGCGAACGCCGGGGAATGGGCGGACGATTCGGCGGTCGTCGGGCGGGCGACAGACCGGGACGGCGTGGGCGTGTGGGAGGGCGAATGGTGTAATCTGCCGTGGGTCTGCCACAACATCTGGCTACATTACCGGACGACGATGGACGAAACCATCCTGCGGGACGACCTGTTCCCCCTGCTCCGCCGTTGCGTCAACTATTACCGACATCTGTTGTTTACCGGCGAGGACGGACTGCTCCACCTCCCCGTCGGTATCTCGCCCGAGTATTCCCGACAAGCCGCCGATACGACGATCAATCTCGCGCTCCTCCGATGGGGGTGTGAAACTCTCGGAACGGCGGCGAAGCAACTCGGCATCGAAGACCCTTTGCTCGGGGAGTGGGGGCGAATCGTGGAGAAACTGGCACCCTATCCGGTGGACGCGACCGGTTTGATGATCGGGGCGGATGTGCCGCTTTCCGAGTCGCACCGCCATTTTTCGCACCTACTCCCCATCTACCCGTTGCGGATGATCTCGTATGACGATGCCTCGCAAAGGGAACTGATCCGCCGCTCCGTGGACCACTGGGCGAATCAGGACGCCGAGTTCGCGGGTTATAGTTATATCGCGGCGGCGGTGCTGTACGCGACGCTGGGCGACGGCGACCGCGCACTCGCGCAACTGGAGCGGTATCGCGCCCGATTCGGGACGCCGAACACGATGTATCTCGAACACGGCGGGTGGGGTGCGCCGACGCTGGAAACCCCGCTTTTCGTGCTGTGCGCGTTGCAGGAAATGCTCCTTCAAACCCACGGCGGAGTCATCCGCCCGTTTCCCGCCGTACCCGCGCATTGGTCGAATGTTTCCTTCCTCGACTGGCGTTCGGAGGGGGCATTCCTGGTCAGTGCAGTGTTAGAGCGTGGGCAGATGACGACGTTGACCATCAAGGGTAATGCCGGTGAGACCTGTGCGGTGCGACTTCCGTCGGGCACGTATCGCCGATACGACGGTGCGGTCGCTTCGTCACGGGCACTGGAGGAAGTGGCGGGTGAGAAGATCCACACGTTTCCCTTGATGCCCGGTGAAACGAGTCACTTCATCCGGTTGTGATAGCGGACTTCAGATACTCGGTACGCGCGTCGCCCTCCCCTCTGCCGCCGGGGCGAATGGTGCCCACGGACCTAACTGGGCACCAACGGTCGGTACGGTCGTGCCCAGTTGTCTTTGTCGTATGTGATTCTCTTGTAGATTGCCTAAACGTTGCCGATTCTGTCCCGGCGTAAAACAGCCACCCCGAATACCGGCAGGTCCAGCGGGGAGGATGCCGGACACCCTTCCAACACATCGAAAAACGTTCCGTCCGGCAGTGCCATCTGTTGTGGGTGATCGTTGAAGTTGAGTACGAATATCCATTCATGCGTCGCGTCGGCGCGCATCTGGACCGAAACCCCGTCCGGGATGTCCGCATCTAAAGGGCGTCGTAATCCACAGGACTCGATCAGAGACCCCAGGAACTCCTCGTTAAATCGGGCGTCGTTGCGGGAAGCGATGTAACAGGCACGGCCCTGCCCGAAACGGTTCTCGGTGAGCGCGGGGGTCCCGGCGTAAAACTGATCGCCGTAAGTTGCCAGCACCTTCGCGCCCTCGTTGCGGACGATGTCGCAGTAGTGGCGGGCTGTGTAGGTCCGCCCTTCAAGCGGCGTGCCTTCGGCAAAGATGACCCGCTGCTCATGGTGATCCTGCAGCACGTCGGTTTCCTCGACCCACAGACCCAGTACCGGGCGCAACGGACCCGGGAACCCGCCGAGAAAACAAAGGTCGCTTTCGTCCGTCAAGCCGGTAAGGTACGTCGCGACGAATGTGCCGCCTTCTTCCACGAAACGCGCGATGCGCTCGGACACGCCGGGGCGTAGCATATAGAGCATCGGTGCGATGAGCAACTTGTATCCGGAGAAATCCACCGTCGAGTCGATGACATCGGTGCTGATACCGCGTTTCCAGAAGGGGCGATGCAACTCCTCGACGGTTTTTCGATAGTTGCGGTCGCGGTTGCGGGGTCCCTGGGCACCGCTCAGTGCCCAGTCATTTTCCCAGTCATATATCAGTGCCACTTCGGCGGACCCACGCGAACCGGACACCTCGTCTATCTTCGCGAAATCGCGCCCCACTTCCGCCACTTCGCGAAAAATGCGGGTGTCGTCAGTTCCGTCATGCCCCACTATCGCGCCGTGAAACTTCTCCGTACTGCCGCGACTTTTCCGGAACTGGAAGTACAGTGCCGATTCCGAGCCGTGGGCGATAGCCTGCATACACATCAGGCGATGCATGCCGGGTCGCCTGGACGTCGGCACGGCTTGCCAGTTGGTGTGCGAGGGCGTGGTTTCCATCAGCAAAAAGGGCTGGCCGCCCTTCATCGAACGGTACAGATCGTGGTTCCAGGCGGTGCTCTGCGCCACGTCTATTTCGGTCGCGTGGTGATGCCAGTCAGGGTAAACGTTCCAACTGATCACATCAAGCGTCTTCGCCCACGCCCAATAGTTATTGTCCGGGTAGTTTCCCATCATGTTGGTGGTGGCGGGAACATGGGGCGAGAACTCCCTCAACGGCTCAATTTCGTTCTCCAGGAAGGAAAGGCACTGCGCCGTCATGAAGCGACGCCAATCGAGCTGTAGCCCATGCACGGAGGCATCGATGTAGATGATTTCCTCCCAATCGGAGTAGGAGTGGCTCCAGAAGCGCGACCACCACGCCGCGTTGAGTTTGTCGAGGGTGCCGTAGCGATTCTGAAGCCATTTGCGGAAAGCCGCGAGGCACAGTTCGCAGTGGCAGTAACCGCCGTACTCGTTGGAGACGTGCCACATCAGCAGCGCGGGATGGTTGCCGTACCGCCGGGCGAGGAGCGAATTCATTTTGCGCACTTTGGCGCGGTATACCGGCGAAGTCGGGCAGTGGTTGTGGCGACCCGCCTGATGCTCCTTTTGCCCGCTGGGCTGGGTCCGCCGGATTTCGGGATAGGCGCGTGCCATCCAGTTCGGCTTGCCGCCGCTGGGAGTGGCAAGGATGATGCCCTGGCCGTTGCGTGCCAGACGCTCGAAAATCTCGTCCATCCACTCGAAGGTGTAAACGCCTTCCTGTGGCTCAAGCGAAGCCCAGGCGAAAATCCCAAGAGAGACGGTGTTGCAGTTTGACGTTTGGAGTAAACGCATGTCGTCGTCCCATATTTCCGGCGTGTCCATCCACTGCTCGGGGTTGTAGTCGCCGCCGTGCAAAAGACGGCCGAAACCGGAAAATGAATTGCTACCCGGAGGCGGCTGTTGCAAAATTGAATGTTGATCGGTTGTCATGGTGAATTTTACTTGTGTCGGAAGGGCGGATCGACTTCCTCGAACCCACCCTGCTCCGACCGATTGCCTGTTATTTTGATCACCAGTTGCAAAAACGGTACGGGTCATTTCCCGGGTCGCGTCTCTACACCCAGAACTCCCGGAAGCCGAACGGTTGCGAGGCGCCGTCCTTGATCCTGGCTCCCTTCCCCGAAACTTGCCAGGCATACAGGTTTGCCTGATCCATATCCCACCGGCGCGGGTTGTCCCACTTCCCTGTCGCGACGACGCCACGACCCGTCTCGCCCGGCGACGCGGATGGTGTGACGTTTTGGGAGCAAGCCAGCCCCGCCCGCCTACCGATGCAGCCATAGATACCGAAAAGATGAAGTTGTATCGCTTCATGTTTGTTATTCGTGCCCGAGCCGGAACCCGGTAACCGGAAGGTCACTTCCACAACCAGCGGATTGATAGAGAAAGAACCCGCTTTGTCGTGCGTGAGCGGAAACCAGTGTATGCGTGTGGCAGGGAATCCTCTGCCGCAGTCTGCTCTCGCGCAAGGCGGGAATTCGGCGTCATCGGCGTTTGGTTTCCGGATTCGGAATCGCCTCGTGGATGGCACGGAACCAGGCATCACCCATGCGGGCATACCCGTCCTTCTCGTCGGCAGTGCCGTAGCCAGACGGGTGAACCCCGTCGCCGATGTAATCGTTCGTCGCCGGGAGCGCGGCATTGATGTCCACCAGATGAATCCGGCGGTCACGCCCCTGCAATTTTGCGACGACGGCGACGACGGCATCGTTGTACGTACCGACATCGGCGGCGCGTTTGTTGTAGTCCGAGAACGCGTTCGGGAGGATGGCGGTTATCGTGCCGACAAAAATGTGCGCCTTCGGTTCCGCGCTGCGTATCTGACGGAGTAAGATGGCGAGACGGTCCGTTGCCCCCGCGACCTGCCCCTGCCCGATGTCGTTGGTCCCCAGAAGCACCAGAACGACATCCGGGTTGAACCGTGCCAATGCTCCGGTACCGGGAACCGTCAGTTTCGTTGCCACATCCTCGATCTTGTAACCGGGGTAGCCTTCATGCTCCCCGTCCGTGAAGCCGCCTTCCGGGTTCGCGCCGAACTGAGTCCCCACGAAATCCGTGTGATATCCCGCTTTGTCGAGGGCGGCTTTCAGCCGACGACGCCCCCAAGGTGCCGCCGTGATCGAATCGCCGACGCAGAGCAAGTTGAGCACTTTCTTCATCGGCGCGATTGTTTTCGCCGGGTGAGTGGTGCCCTGTGCCGCAGTGTTCCGCGTCACTCCCACAACTGTTAGCATGCTCAGCACACCAGTGAGAAGTAAGAGCTTCCTACTCCATTGAATTACATGTTCCGGGTTAGTCATGAGTTTTTTGTCATCGATTCTCATAGTCAGTGAATAGCAATGCTTTCTCATACGAACTTATCGTATATGTTTCTTGCGACGAAGCCACTTCGCGCCACCAGCTCGGTAAAATGAATTTCTATCTGTCTAAAAAGAACGCTTTCAGTACACTTGCAAGTCTAATATAGAACAGTACCTTTTCAGGCGCAAAGGGTTCGACAAAGTAATCTCACACACGATCCTCGCGCTTCTGTCCCACAAGTGCTGACGCGCCCCTCATAGAAGAACCAATAGCAGGACGCAATCGTGCGCATCCAGACTCACCGGGAGTTTTTCATAGCCATCGTCTGCGGGTATAGTGGACTGTTTTCCCGACATGGGATCGTATACCGAAACCCGACTCACGGCACCACCGAGGAGGGCAGGCAGATCATGACACTCCGTCCTATGCTCCGCCGTCGCGTTGAACATCAATACCCATTTGGCGAGGGCACCGCCGACCGCATCGGAGTCGCGGCTCAGCAATAGGAACCGACCTTCGATGCCTTGTGAGCGAGAGCCGGACCTGTAGGCATAGGACACATCCGCGACACCGGCGCGCGGACGCAGAAATTTCCACAGGGCGAGGTGTGCTTCCGGGATTTTGTGAAGCGGGTCCGAGGTACAGACCACCCCACCGAGCATCCCCTGCCACAGGGCGAGGGAGACGGTCTCGCGCCCGGTCATCCGGATATGGAAATCGCGTAGCAGGATCGCGTCCGGGTCGTTCTGCCACCAGATCCCATTAAAAAATTGCGTGTTCAGCGAGGAACGCAACATCCCCAGGGGACCGAAACCTTCCTGCCAGACGGGACCGACATCCCCGCCGATACGCATCCCGTCCGCGAAGCCGATGAACGGCTCGAACGGTGCGATGCAGCCCAGCCAGTAGGAGTCCTCGCCGATCTCTTCCCGGATCATCGTTAGAAGATCCCGGAAGTATTCGACCGAGGTTTTTCCGGATGTATGTCTGCACACCGTCGAAGAAGGCTGCAACCCCCAGTGCATGAAATCGGTCTTGAAGAAGCGTGCGCCCCATTCGCGAAACGTACGGAATACCGACCGCAGGTATGCGAACGCCTCGGGGTGACTCGTGTCGAGCACATAATACTCTTCGTCCTGATACCCCCACAACCGCTCCTCGCCGTAGAATCGCATGTTCCACGGATTGATCGGCTCGCCCGAATGGTTGCGAAGCAGCCATTCCGGGTGCTCGGTGGCGAGTCTGCTCCGACTACCCACCATGAAGGGGGCGATCCAGATTCCGGGGCGATAGCCCGCCCCGGTAATTTGTCCGAACGCGCCTTCCAGACCGGACGGATAGCGGAAGCCGTTCTCCAGCCAGTCGCCGATATGGGGAGAGTAGCCCACATCCAGTTGAACCGCCGTGAGGGGGACTTTTTTATCCACGAAACCACGCAGATAGTCGCCTAACTTCTCCTCGGTCAAATGCTGGTACTCGTAGTACCACGAACACCAATGATAACTGGTAGGAAATGCCGCGTCACAGAGCGGACGGGCTTGCATCTCCCGCGCGGTCGCGGCGGCGGCTGTTCGTAGTGCCACGTCCGGCGTCCCCCCGACGTAGAAGTGCAGGGTCGGCAGGGATATTTTGCTACACACCGGAAACTCGATCCGTTCTAAACCGAAACCGACGCGGAGCGAAGGTTCGGGTGCCGTATCCAGAGTGAACCGGCAGGCGAAGCGACTGTAATCGATTGGCGAAACGACCACGGTCGTCCCGTCTCCCGCGACCAGTGCCGTTAGAGTAGCGGAATGTAATGTTTTCGCGTCGCGCCCCGTCGCCGCCCCGCCGACGCTAACGAACCCATCGTTGACCGTGAAAACGTCCGTTACGCCCGTCAGAGTCGAAACCCCTATAGGACAGATAGTGTCGGCGGGCACCGCGCCGTCGCACGAGAGGGAGCAATCGAGCGTCGCCACGCCGTCAG
>JAYULM010000383.1:0-8720 GCA_043763605.1 Armatimonadota bacterium
CGAGGCGGGCGAGGGGGGAGGGAGAAACGAGGCGGGCGCGGGGAGAGGGAGGACAAGCGAGGCGGTCAGGAGGACAAGCGAGACGGGGAGGACGGCAGGGAGAATAAGCGAGGCGGGCTGGGAGGTACGATTCACCTGCGACGTGGAAAATGTCTTCAACTAAACTTCAGCATTAACCGATAATCTATCTTCGGTGCCCGATTTCAAGTCGCGGTGCCGGACTTTTGGGAGGATCGAAATGCACATTATAGCGGTGCGGAGTTTTACGATCACCGGTCTGATCGCCACGGCGGCGGTGGGCACGGTCGCGTTTTTGACCGGATGCGGCGGCGGCAGTGGTAGCGGGACGATGACGACAGGTACGGGCGGACGCGCGGCGGTTTACCTGACCGACAACCCGCGCGAGGAGTTTTCCCATGTTTGGACGACGATTTACAAAGTCGAACTGGTCCCGCAGGACGGCGGCGTGAACGTCGTGGTTTTCGACGACCCGAGCGGGCGACAGATCGATCTGAAAACGCTCCGGGACGCGAACGGGGAGCGGTACGCCTTCCTGAGTAGTGCCGAAGTTGCGGAGGGCGTTTACACCGGGGCGGGCGTCACTCTCGGCGAAACGTTGCAACTGTTCCGGGCGGGTGTCACGGTCGGCGACCCGGTGACGGTGGACGCCGAAGTTCCGCGCGACGCGAACGGGCATGCGGTTGTGACCGCGGCGTTCAAGAGGCCGCGTACGCTCGGCAGGGTGAACGAGAACGTGGTCGTGGACTTCGACCTGGCGCGGTTCGTGATCCGGGGGACGAAGATTCTGCCCGCGCTCGGCGAGGGTCTGGGGAACGGTCTCGGTGACGCGAACCGGCATGAGAAGGACGACTATCGCGGCATGGTCAGCGGTCTGAGCGGGACGGCACCGACGCAGACATTCACGCTGACCCGACGCCGGGGCGAAACGGTGACGGTGACGACCACGGCGGCGACCGCGATTTTCGGCGACACGACGCTCGCTGACGGCGCGATAGCCGATGTTTCCGGGATTCTGGACCCGGCGACACAGTCAATCACGGCGACCGCCGTGCGGACGCGAAACGCGGCGAACACCCCGCGCGACGAAGCCGCCGGGCGCGGGATGCCGCGCGTCGCCGGGACAGCCTCCGACCTGAACGCCGACGCCCGAACCCTGACGGTGACGATAGACCGGGCGCACGGACTACGGGTTCGACAGACGACCGTCGCCGTGGTCCTCGGCACGGACGCCCGGTTGCGCGACGATTCCGGCACGCCGGTAGACGCGGCGGCGTTCTTCGCCGCGCTCGCCGCGACCCCGGAGGTCCACGTGGAAGGCACTTACGACGCTGCGACGAACACGCTGACCGCGACACAAGCCCGCGTTGTGGACCCGTCGAAGGATGGTCAGGGCTGGGCGCGGGGCGGCTTCCACCGACCCCGTCACGGCGGCAATCCTGGCGGCAACGGCGGCGGGCAGGGATTGGGGCGGTAGAATCGTTTCTCCCGCCCCCCGGCCCGCCTCGTTTTCCTCCCTCCCCCGGGTACCCTCTGGGTGCCCCTCCCTCATCGGAATGAGAGAGGGGGAGACAGCGGGAACGCAGTTCCCGCGATCCGAGCGAGTTTGGTGGTCCCGTTTGTCGGGCGGCTCGGGAAGTGGGGTAACGTTCCGCCTCCGGACTCCCCCTCTCTCATTCCGATGAGGGAGGGGCACCCAGAGGGTACCCGGGGGAGGGAGGAAACGTCGGGTTGGGGGGGAGAAACGCGATAGAATCTCTTCATGCCTAAGTATTCGCCCTTCCCTGCCGCGCTGGTTGCCGCGACGCTGTTGTCGTTCACCACTCCCCTGCTCGCGCCGACCGTTTCGCTGGCGAGTCGGAACCCCAAATCGCAGATGGTGCTGGGAAACCCGGACCGCGCGACGGCGTCCCCGAGCAACCCGCAACATTATTTGATCCAGCGTCCGCAGTACGCGCTGTCGTACAACGATTCGTTGCGCTTTCCGAACTGGGTGGCGTGGCATCTGGAACAGTCGGATGTCGGGGAACTGGAGCGGGGCGCGTTCCAGCCGGACCCGGCGTTGCCGTCGGGTTTCGTCCGCGTGACGCCGTCCGACTATTCCCGGAGCGGCTACAGTCGCGGGCACAACTGCCCGAGCAAGGACCGCACGGCGACGCGGGAGGATAACGACGCGGTGTTCTACATGTCGAACATGACGCCGCAGGCGCAGGGAATGAACGGCGGCCCCTGGGCGGACCTGGAATCATACTCGCGCGACCTGACGAAGGACGGCAGCGAACTGTTCATCTATTGCGGGCACGGGTTCAGCGCGAAAAAGCGCAAGACGATTGGCAAGGCGAAGGTCGCGGTGCCGGACTTCGGCTGGAAGATCGTGGTCGTCGTGCCGCCCGTGACGGCGAAGCAGGTGTCGGTCGCGGCGACGGACCCGCTACGCCGCATTTCCGGCACGACGCGCGTGATCGCGGTGCGGATGCCGAATATCAACACGATCAGCAAAAAAGGGTGGCGCGAGTTCCGCACGAGCGTGGGCGAGATCGAGACGGCGACGGGGCTTCGCTTCTTCGACGCCCTACCCGCTCCGGTCGCCGCACAACTGAAAAACCGGGTGGATTTCGACAAGCCCGCGCCGTCGAAAGTGAACGAGAAAAAGCAGGCGGGCAAACCGTCCGGCACAGGCGGCGGCGGCGGCAGAGTGCCGGATGTCGGCGGGGGCGCGGCGACACCGACGAGTGCGTCCGATGTGTGGGTGAACCTGGGGAGCGGCGTTTATTGGAAATCGGGGACGCAGTATTACGGCAAGACGAAGCGGGGCAAGTATATGCGTGAGGCGGACGCGGTGAAAGCGGGCTACCGCGCTGCGGGAGGACAGTAATAATGACGGATAACGTTGAGAAGTCGTTGGAAATGGTGAAGTCGGAGAAGACGGGAGCGGAAAAGAAAAAAGTCCTCCGGGAGGGCGGGGCGTCGGGTGCGGGCGCGGCGGCGACGACGGGAGCGGCAACCGCGACGGGCAAGCCGGAGGCGAAAAAGACTCCCCCTTCGGGCACCGATCCCGCGCTGGCAAAACTGCGGGCGGCGGCGAAAGGCTTGCTTTTTATGAGCGAATCCGACAAGCCGATAAGAGCGTTCGTCTGGGACGACGTGGCGACTCCCGAAAGCGCGATAGACGCGACGGTGCTGACGGGCGCGAAGAAAGTCCCGGACGGCGCGACGGTGGCGACGCGCACCCTGGACGATTTTTTCAAGAATGCGACGGTGAATCAGGCGTGGTTCGGCGAGGAAGAGAAGGTGCAGGCGGAACGTTTCCGCGCGCTGGTCGCGGTGCTGAAGGAGCAGTTAGCGGGCGTACAGGTTTTTCGCGTGGAAGAAGCGGGCGAGGCGCGGGTCGCCGTGTATATCGTCGGGCGTACCGCCGCCGGGAATCTGGCGGGAGTGCAGACGGAGTTGATCGAGACGTAATACCGGGTTATGGCGGTGTATCATTAAGGGGCGAGTTGCAAGCAGTGGAAACTGGTCGCAACGCCCACATAATAAATCCTGCGCTTTCTGTAGATGAATCAGGCATGATCAGATAGGACACAGAATATGAACATCCTGAAACCTTTTCTCAGTACGCTTTCGGCTTTGGTCATCGCGATTTGCGGAATGCAATGGTTCTTTTCGTCTGTTTTCGATCCTACAACGATCCTCGATTACTACGGCTGTTTCGGTGGCATCGGGATAGTCACGCTTGACAATGCCAGACTGTTGATCGCCTGTAGTTCGGCGATGGGAATCGTTTTACTGGCGGTTTGCTCGGCGGATTGTCTGGTAAACTCGGTGTTGCGATGCTTTCCGCAGAAAGGAACATTAGCCAGTGATTGACCCGCCACTGCCACATTTGACCGGTGGTAAGAACACCGGTGATAAAGTTCGCACGGAGCCAGTGGTTCCCTTGGTGCTTCCGATCCTCACCTTCATTCTCAGCGTTTTCATTCTTCTTCTCGCTGTTTACGTTTCACAGAACGTTCGGCGAAACTGGTTCCTTTTTTTCGTTTATCTGCTAGTCGGCGCGTCACAGATACTGCTCTCGATCACTATGTTTGGGAAATGGCTCAGGCAACGGAAAGGGAACGGGAAATGATGATCAGACGCCCCGTCATGTTTCCACCCGCTTCTTCCCGGTGATCGCGAGGTTTCCCGCGCCGAGCAGGAAGAGGAACGCGCCTGCCGCCGTCCACGCGGTGAACGGTTCGTGGAGCAGACTACGATAGTATATAATAAAGGGAAACGTCCGAACCATGTGAGCGGATTACCGGGCAACAGAAATCGTTCTCTTGCATAGACCGCAGGTAAGGAGAAGTTAGAACTATGCCAACACTTACAATCGATCTGCCGGAAGCCGAATACCGTGCCGCGATCAGCCTACCGACGAACGAGCAACGCCGCATACTCACGTTGGCGGCGAACCGATATGCGACCGCGAGGAACAAGGCGACGCGAGACGATCCCGCGCCTACGGAGGATGATCTGCTTGCCATCGGCGAAGGGCTTGCCGCGCTCGACGCGGGACGCACCGTTAGCAGCGATGAGTTCTTCGCCCGTCTTGAGGACAAGCACGGTTGGACGCTGTAGACAGGGATGTTGCTCCGTTGTCTTCCCGGTTCACCGAACCGGCGACCCGTGACGTCATGGAAGCGATTCGCTTTTTTGACGGGGATGGCGTCCCCGCTGATCGTTTTGGTGCCGGTTAGTGTCCTGACGATTGTTCCGTTGATGATGGTGCTTCGTTGCCAATCGGAGGCACGGAAAGACGACTAACAAGCCAGGAAGTGCGTCTATTTGCAGGTTGCCGACCACCAATGGCGGGAAGGTAAAGGGAAAATGTTGACTCCGGACGAGACGGAAACGTCAGACACGATGGATAGTCAGGCACAATGGCAACATACGGTGGGACTGAGCCTTGCCACGTTGGTCGGCGGTTGCTTGGTGTTGTTCCATGCCGTCAACCTATTCGGATTCATTGTGCTCCGTCCCTGGATAAACCTGGTGATAGAGTTCGCCATTTCTCTGCTTCTCGCCGGTTTTCTGCTTTTTGTTTCGCTACGGGAGGTAGTGCGGTGGTTCCTTGCGGGCACAAAGTACGCCGAGATCGAAAGGCGAGTCACCAGGAAAAGCCTGTCTTTACCGCTAACGGCGATGTTCTTTAGTCTCGTCGCTCTTGGTTTCGCCTTCCATGCATCGGGTAGTTATTCCTTCGACCGTGAGGGGCTACCACTGCTGTTTGTGACGATACCGCTCGGGTGCGTCTTGTTTTTCGTTTCGATCCGGGGCATTAAAAATTGGCGCGATCAGTGATTAAAAAGGGCATCGACCGTTGACCGACCCGCCGATAGCGGAACATAATGTTGCACCACTCCCGCGCTTGACTGGCGAGAAAGATTACGTCCCGGTTGAGAAAAAAGTAGCGCGAAAAATAAAATTGGCTGAGGTTCTAATGAACCTGCTCGTCAGTTGCAGTCTACTGGGTTTTGCTTACGCACACATGGTGCAAACATCAGTCAGTCGTTCTCCTTACTTGCTATTAGCGTTGACGGTGGGCGGTTTTATTCAGGCTATTCTGACAGCGGTTAGTTTTCTCGAATGGTTCCGGCAACGGAAGGAAAGCATCGGCGCGTGACTTTTGACGACAGAGGAAACCGTTCTTTTAGTACACGGTGCAGGATAGAGTATTTCGTCGCGATTCGGCTTTCTTTTTCCCCGTGATCGCCAGATTCCCCGCAACAAGTAATACACCCGCGACAGCGAACCGGAAGAAGGCGAGGCGGAACGGTCCGAAGCCGGGGGCGTCCGCCGAGACGATGGCGAGTTTGCCGGACACGAACGCGCCGCTCCAGAGCAGGGCGCAGACCACGGCGAGGGTCACGGTGCGGGTAGTCAGCGTGGACGCGGGAGGCGGAGCGGTATTTTCCGTTTACAGTGGGGTTATATCAGGATCGCAGGGAAGCCCTCACCCCCCACCCCCGGAACCAATTACCGCCCGCCTGCATATCAATTCCGTGGAACGGCAAAGAGTACTGCCGCCGCCATAATAAAGGATAAAATATGTCGATACCGACCGAGCATTCCGCGCAATCGCCGATCCACCCCGAAACGCGCATCGGGCACGTCCATCTCAAGGTCGCCGATCTGGAGCGTTCGCTGGCGTTCTATTGCGGTGTGCTCGGGTTTACGATCATGCAACGCTGGGGCGAGGATGCCGCGTTTATCTCGGCGGGCGGCTACCATCACCATATCGGACTGAACACGTGGGAGAGTCGCGGGGGAACACCTCCCGCGCCGGGGACGACGGGTTTGTATCATGTGGCGATCCTGTATCCGACCCGCGCCGCGCTCGCGGACGCGTTACGGCGTCTGGTCGCGGCGGACATCCCGCTCACGGGCGCGAGCGACCACGGGGTGAGCGAAGCGTTGTACCTGGACGACCCGGACGGGAACGGGGTGGAGTTGTACCGGGACCGCACGGAAGCGGAGTGGCCGCGTGACGCGGTGGGTGGTGTCGCCATGTATTCCCGGCGGTTGGATTTGGAGGGTCTGTTGCGGGAAGGAGCGGTTTAAGCCCTCGCCCGTCTTTAATGGCGCGCGCTACATCGGTTTCCGACACATGTTATTCCGTAAGGGTTTTCGGAGCGCGATCCGGGAGCGGTGGTGCGTGACGAGTGCGGTTCGCGGGAGGCTTTGAGAGTGAATCGACCGTTGCACCCGGTTTTCGGACCGGGTGAGGATTGAAACAATGGAGTCTCTGCAGGGAAACGGGTGTGCGCTCGACGAGTGAACGGGCAGAAACTTCGATGCCACTAATCGCTTCGCGGAGGGTCATTCTAATGGCACGAGTTTGTCGACATAGATTAGGAGGGGCAGAAATTGAGAGTATCCCGGTCTATTGTGATTTCCGAATGGAACGACGCAATCAGGCGGAAGATTGTTGACTTCTGGCAAGAAAGGCGCGTTGTTTTCACGGTGTCCGAGGGGCGAACGCTGGAGGGGAAGCGTGGGAGTTTGTTGGGCAATATGACTTCGTTCGATATGACCCGGCTGATAACGACGTTGACGGTTTCCCGGACAAGCCCTGCCGAGATCGTCTGCAGGCTGGACATCGATACGACTTTTCAGAGCATAACGACCTGGAACGAGGCATACTGGCAGCTGGAAATGGATACCTTTGAAAGTTGGTTGCTGTATGGCGAAGATAAAAAAGCCGAGTGGGAAGCGTACTACAAAACTGCACGCGCGGGCGATATACGATGGCTACTTTCTTTCGGGCTATTCGGGAACCGAACCCCGCCGGAGCGATGAGGTTCAAAAAGAGTGACAACTACCAAAGTGATCAAACGTTGCGCGTGGGCGGAAAGTGATCCGCCGATGCGGGCGTACCATGACACGGAGTGGGGCGTGCCGGTGCGCGATAGCCGGTTGCTGTGGGAAACGCTGATGCTGGAGGGGTTCCAGGCGGGCTTGTCGTGGCAGATCATTTTGCGGAAGCGGGAGGCGTTCCGGGAAGCGTTCGCGGGGTTCGATCCGGCGGCGGTGGCGGCGTTCGGCGCGGAGGACGTGGAGCGGTTGATGGCGAACCCGGGCATCGTTCGTTCGCGGGCGAAGATCGCGGCGACGGTCAACGGGGCGCGGATTTATCAGGCGATGGCGGCGGCGGGCGAGGATTTCGGGGGTTGGGTGTGGTCGTTCGTGGACGGCGAGCCGATCCGCAACGATACCGAGGAGGTTTTGGCGAGGTCGCCGCTTTCGGAGCGGATTTCGGCGGCACTGAAAAAGCGCGGGTTCAAGTTCGTCGGTCCGGTCATCGTTTATGCGTGGATGCAGGCGGTCGGGCTGGTCGATGACCACGCGCCGGATTGCTTTCGGCGCACGGCAAGGGCTTAGTCTTGAAACCTCACCCCCGGGTACCCTTTGGGTGCCCCTCTCCGTGCCGAAGAGGGGGAGCCAGCCGGAGGCGAATCGCTCCCGGCGTACCCCGTCTACCCCCCTCTCCGTGCCGGAAAGGGGCACCCAGAGGGTACCCGGGGGTAAGGTTCCGGGCGCGGCAGGCAATTCTTTCAGATAACTCAATAGCCCTGAACAATATACAGACTCCGCGAAGAATGTTTGCCTTTTGTTTTCTTTAGCCCCCTGCCCTGTGTTATATTAGAGACGTTCGGGATAGTTATACAAGGAGACATACGGTGGTGCCGCGCGCACCGGTGTCGGTCGGATCGGATGGTGTTTCTCGCTCCGGTTTTCGTCCCGCGCGGCAGGTCAGGGCAAGGTAGATTCGTGTTCGCACTTACTATTTCCAGTGAGGATCTCGCGCGGCTGTTGGAGAAGGCGATGGACCAACTCCCGGCGATCCTGATGGCGTTCGCGTCGCTGGTCGTCGCGCTCCGTGCGAAGCGGGAGGCGAAAGAAGCCGCGCGCAAGCAGATCCATTTCGCGTTAGAGGACGCGGTCAATTCCGGTGCGATCTCCGCGCCGGAGTCGTCGCCGCTACGCGTTAGGGAGTAGGTGTTGGGTGTCGGTTTCCCCGGCGTCGTCCATCGGTCGCGTCCGTCGGGTTCATGGGTTTCGATCATCGGTTTCGATGATGGGTTGGGATCGTCGGTTTCGATCACGGGTTTCGATCATCGGTTTCACCGACGCCTATAGGTGGCTCCGCCACCGAGCGTCCT
>JAYULM010000384.1:0-35848 GCA_043763605.1 Armatimonadota bacterium
ACACCAAGGAGTTTGATCTCGCGGTGATTTCTTTTGATCCCACTGGCAAAGAAACGGGTTACGCGCTGAAGTCTGAACCGTATGATAACGATCCCAGAACACTGACCTGGAAAAATGGTGATGGCACTATGATCGAAAGTCGCCGGGGAGTACGGATATCGCAGTTGAATGGTGGGTTTCTCCTGACTGTTCCGGCGGATAAATCGGAGCGAACTCTAACATTTCATACAGGAGGTATGAACAGTAGCGCAAAATTCGTTGCCCGACTGTCGGATGGTTCTGCTCCCATCTACTCCGGAAGGACGCGGTT
Organism: Armatimonadota bacterium; assembly: GCA_043763605.1. GTDB lineage: Bacteria > Armatimonadota > Armatimonadia > Armatimonadales > Armatimonadaceae > JACMIU01. Next base: position 311 of record JAYULM010000384.1, read on the forward strand.
TCGGAACGGAGTCTATACGCAATCTATCGTATGCTCCTATCACGCGAAGTCCAATGGTCAGACGTTGAGTGTGACGTGGGTAAAGGCATCCGGGAAGGGATATGTTTCTGTGAACGGAGCGTCTCTGGAAAACGGAAGACGAATTCAGCAGTCACCGTTACCGACTGCTTCTATCATTGTCCCTACTATCACAATCCATGAAGCCGAGAATCCGGTGAATACGGTTGGAGGAGGAACACAAATACAGCCATATGGTTGCAACTGGCTGGGTAAGGGCGGCTATATCACCTTCAATAATGTGAAAGTGATAAGCGGGGGGACGAAATCGGTTGCCGTCACTTATAGTAATCCCCACGGAGCGACCCAATCATTTAAAATCTCTGTTAACGGGGATAAGCCTGTAGTACTTCCCTGCCCGCCAACACCTGACAATGCCCTTGTATTTGCCACGGTAAATGTTGACCTGCCGCTCTCGACGGGGACGAACACTATCAAATTTCACAACGATAAAAGCCAGGCACCCGACCTGGACAAAATTGTCATCCAATAACATGCCCGAAAAAGGTGTGCTTCCCCGTCAGCGACGTATTCAAAGAATTAAACGGTAATTGTGAAGAAGATAACGAATGAGTGAATGGATAGATATTTGCGAAGGCGATAACTCCGAACCCACGAAAGAACACGCCCCCATAGTTTTGCCAAACGGCTATAGCATTGAGTTGTTGAGTTCGGAAAGCGGGAGTGTTTCGGGCATTGGGGCAGTGCGGCGATCCGATGGTGTTTTGCTCCGCAATCCAGAAACTCCCTGGTGGGTGCATATTCGCACCCCGGAAGCGATTTCGTTGACGGATTGTCGTCTGCAATCGCGCCGTAAACTTTCGGATGGCGGCGAAGAATTAGAATTTGCTCTGAATGCGGTCGTTGAATCCGCCGTTCCGATGGAATGGATGCTACACGAAGTACGTCCTCGAATCCAGACGCAAGGCTGGGCTGACGAAGTATCTCATACCACAGTAGATGCATTGCTGAAGTTGGAGGTTCGTCCTGTACAGCGTGACATTCCGGGACACGACACCGCAACGGGTTTCTCCTATCGCTGGCATTACCAGAGCAAAAAATACCCGATCTATAAACTGATGGAGCGTGGTTCCTGGGAGGTGGACGGTGCGATCACCGGAAATACCCTATTACTTCGGAACGCGTTCTCACCGTCTGTGGCGACCTTCGAGAACTGCTCGCAGAAATTCTCGACCGAGTGGTACCTGCCGACAGCGACAAACCCCAACGTATTCCAGTTCCTTCCCTGGCAGACTGGCTTGGAGGGATTTACGTTGACGTCAGGCGCGGATACAGGCGCAACCATTACCTGGGCGACGGAAATCGCACACATACGCTCGCTTTTCGAGAAGCATCCCGGGAAGAATGTACTTGAGCACTGGCACGAACATTGCGCCGATTTGGCCAATGACTTCGTGACCAGTCCGATAGAAGTTCTCTACCTGCCCGGAACGTTCGCAAGAGGAAATGGACTGGCAAACCTGTATCTGGGCGTCAAGGAAATGGTTAAGGACTATCTCCATGAGAAGGCAGGGCTGTACCGGGACAGAGTGACTTCCTATGGTGTGATTGAAGAATGGAGTCCCGCCGACCTGAATAAATACCGCGATCAGGGCGTTCCGAAACTGCTTTCCGCAGGCGTTCAGACAATTTTTCTCGCGAATCACTTTGAAAACAATATGAACGCCTACGGTGTCGGCAATATGTGTTGCACGGTGGATTGGCGGATTGCTCGGAGTGTCGGCGGCGACGCCGCAATTCGTTCTCTGTGTGCCCGGTGCAAGGTCGCGGGCGCGCGGGTGGAAATGTGGGGGAATACCGCGCTTTCTACGTTCGGACTAAAGGCTTGGGAAAATGTTACCCCTAATCCCAGGTTGTCCCCATTACCACGGGAAGACTCCCCTGTTGTCGCAATGCTCAAAGAGGCAACAGACCCCTTTGTTCGTAATGCCGCCGGACATATCGAATGCGACCACTATGCACCCGTTTTCGCGCAGTTGAATCTCCGCGATCCTGTTGTTCTACGTTGCTGGAATGCTGCCTGGCAGCACGCCCATGACAATATCGGTATCGACGGAATATTTCTCGATAGTTCGTTCAATATGACGAGCGATAAGTTTCACTGGATCGCCAACCCCGTGCCTGGGGCAGGACATGGAGGGACTATTGACCAGACAAACCTTTTGGGGCACGGTCGTCCCCCGACCGAACCGTCAGCAACAATTCAGACTCAGTACCACGCTCATCTGGCAATGGTCCGTGCAATGCAGGCAATGGGATATTCTTACACGGGCGAAGATATTGGTGTGTTCGGAGTTCACCGCGCCGGACCAGGCATTGTCGCCCGGCTGGATAATCTCTTCTGCTGGGCAGATTCTCTCTGCGCCTTTGATAAATCAGCACTCCAAGAAGTCGGGGGAAACCCGGACGAAGTTTTTTTTCGCGGCTTGTCTTACCGAATGATGTGGATGCTTTACTGGGATGCCGAAAGAGATATGCTAAGATGGAACTATCCGGCTTCTGATGCGCCAACGGATACGTCCGAAGTTGCACCGACGGAACTACAACTTGCCCTCCTCCAATTGTTCGGGAAATTGCGCCCTGTAATGGAAGGGGCAGGGGCACCGACTATTCTCACCGGCAGGGATGGAAACGAAGCAGGAGTTCTCTATCGCTTAAAGGACGACCCTACCCGAGCGATTGTCTGGACATTCATGCCGATTGATCTGCTCGCCGAGTTCCCTCTGGTTATCAAGGCGGAGAATTTCCTCGCTGGCAAAATGCATTCCCTATCTGATCCGTTAGAGGCATGGCAGATATATCATCTCAAAATGAGATAGGTAGCGTCATGGCGCAATCAATTTAATCATCGAAAGAAAAAAGTATCTGAATTACATGCAATCAAAGTTACGTTGGGGCATCCTGGGAGCCGGACACATCGCAGGCGAATTCGCGGACGGGGTTAGCGAATCGGAAACCGGGACATTGCTTGCCGTCGCAAGCCGGACGCAGGAATCGGCAGACCGCTTTGCAGATCGCTATCGAATATCGCGTCGCTATGTCGGCTATCAGGCACTGCTTGATGATCCGGAAATTGATGCCGTCTATATCGCCACTCTCCACCCGATGCACGCCGAATGGGCGATCAAGGCGGCTGAATCAGGGAAGCACATTCTGGTCGAGAAGCCTATCGGAATGAACGCCTTCGAAGCCGCCGCGATACTCGATGCCGCACAGGCGAACGATGTCTTCCTCATGGAAGCATTTATGTACCGCTGCCATCCACAAACGCTCCGCCTCGCCGAAATGATCCGCGAGAAAGTTATCGGCGACGTGCAACTGATCCAGGCTTCATTCAGTTATCACGGCGGCGAGAACCTTGAATCCCGCGCTTATGCAGAGGCACTCGGCGGCGGGGGGATTTTGGATGTCGGCTGTTACCCGGCGTCTGCCGCGCGATTGATCGCCGGAGCCGCTCAAGGCAAGTCATTCGCCGAACCGACCGAATTGAAAGCGGTCGGACACCTGGGGGAAACCGGGGTTGATTACTGGTCGTCCGCTGTGGCTAAATTTCCCGGTAATATCATTGCCGAACTCACGACGGGCGTAGGGATGCAATTGCCTGACGCCTCTGGCATCAAGGTTTACGGGACGAAGGGGTATATCATTGTACCCAACCCCTGGATTCCATCCCGGTGGAATCGAAATCCCGGCGAGATTCGTTTGCGACTGTACTCCGAAAAAACCGAGCAAGTTATTCTAGTGCAGGCAGACAAGGATCTTTACACGTATGAGGCGGACATGGTCGGGCATCATATTGCGGGGCGTCAAGCCCCGGCGATGTCCTGGGACGATACGCTTGGAAATATGCGTCTCCTCGACCGATGGCGACGCGAAATCGGGTTGCTCTATCATCAGGAAAAACTGGAAAGTGCCCCGTCGGTGACGGTCGCCGGACGATCCCTCTCGCGTCGTCCCGATGCGAAAATGCAGTACGGACACATCGCGGGCGTCGATAAACCCATTTCCCGCCTGGTGATCGGTGCCGACACGAATCATTTCTACGCGGATACCGCTATCCTTTTCGATGCCTACTTCGAGCGCGGTGGCAATACCTTCGATACGTCGCATCAGTACGGGCATGGAGGCTCGTGTGAAAAGAACCTGGGGCACTGGATCAAGAAGCGTGGGGTGCGCGAGCAGGTAGTGGTACTTCAAAAGGGAGCGAACCGCCCCGAGAACACACCGGAAGGTTTAACCCGCCAACTTGTAGAAAGTCTCGAACGTATGCAACTGGACTATGTCGACATTTACATGATCCATCGTGACTACGGAAATATTCCGATGGACGAATGGATCGACGTTCTCAATCAGAACCAGCGTGCCGGACGGATGCGTATTTTTGGAGTGTCCAATTTTTCTCTCGACCGAATCAAGGCGGGCATGGAATACGCCCGACAGAGCGGACAAAATGGTTTTTCTGCTGTCAGCAATAATTTCAGTTTGGCAGAGATGCTCGATCCCGTCTGGGATTTCTGCGTGTCCACCTCCGATGCCGAGGCACGTGCGTACTTTAAGAGCATCCAGATGCCAATCATGCCGTGGTCCAGTCAGGCGCGCGGTTTTTTCACCCCACGCGCCTCCCGGGAAAACACCGCCGATCCCGAATTCAACCGGTGCTGGTACAGCGAGGATAATTTCCGCCGAAAGGAACGTTGCGAGATACTTGCCCGGCAATACAATGTCGAACCGATCAATATCGCATTGGCATATGTCCTCTGCCAACCATTTCCGACATTCCCGCTTGTCGGTCCGAAACGTCCTCGCGAAATAGACTCCAGTCTGCGGGCACTCGATCTTCATCTCTCGCCCGAGGAGTTACTCTGGCTCAACCTGGAAATGGAACGAAAACAATGAATTTGAAACGCAAGAATCTACTCAACAGGGTCGCAATTGCCGGCTCACTCGGTCTTCTCGCTTTGTGCACAACGAATGCTTCGGGGCAGATGGTAACCGGGAGTGACATGACAGATTTCAATGCGGTTTTCGGATTGAAGGAAAGACCGGGGCAACAAGAAATCGAACCGAAGTTGACCGCATGTAGTATTCCGGGAAATGTCCTCTGGCCAGGCGACAAGCCAACCTTTACCATATCCGTAACCAACAAAACGGATTCTCCGCTCACATTGACCGGTAAGGTTTCTGTGATTGCCTACGGGACGAAAGGCAAAGCAGGTGATATCTGGACTCCCACCGTGGTTAAGTTCGGGGATTCGGGAACCGTTCCTGTAACTCTGCAACTGAAATCCAAGGGAGTGTCGTCGTTCACGATCTCGCCAAACATCCCGTCGCGGTTCGGTGCTTACGCGCTGATTCTTGATCTGGGCGAGAAACGCGGACGGCATTTCCTGACATCCTGCGTCCGCACCTTCCGCCCGCAAACAGGACGTACCCAATACCCTTCTTTCTGCCTTGACAATTTAGGAACGGACGTTTTACCGCGTCTGGGCGTTCATGCGATCCGTTGGGGAATGTCCTATAAGCCAACCACGGATGAAGGTTTCGAGGAATGGTATAAACAACAGAGCGAGGAACTGCGACGACTCAATGCCGCGAATATCACGGTTCTTGCCATGTTCGGTGGTGGAGATTTCTTTCACCCAAACCAACCACTGGGAAGACCGCGTCCCTGGCTCGACGATAAAGGGGCTATGCAGGATACCAAGTTCGATCTCGCATGGCTACCCTCTTCTGACCCCGATTTCAAAAAACTGGTCACCCGTTTGCTGAATGATCACAGCTGGCCCAAAGGTCCGATTACGGCGGTTTCGCTCTGGAACGAACCGTGGGAGGGGATCTCGATCTCCGGGTGGGGGGCAGACATGCCCCGCTACCGCGAAATCTATACCGCGATGGTAGAAGGGGTGGAAGACGCACGCCGGGGCGGGGCAGACGTACTTGTCGGCGGGTGTGACTCCTCATCGAATGCCCTCGATAAACTATTCGGCGATGGCTCCAACAATTTTCTCCCGCACTTCGATTTTTTGAGCGTGCATTATCAAGGAATGAATTCGTTTGCAACATACAAGCCATTCGTGGATCGAAAATCCAAAAATGGGCGCGTGAAAATATGGGACACGGAAAGTTGGGTCGCGAATACCGATGATCGCGTCGCGGCGGTTGTCGCCACAAACCGCGCCGCCGGGTATGACCGCGCGATGGGGGTTTATGGCGGGAATATCTCCGACTCCGACCCGCATACGGACGGCGGTGCGAGTGCCTGGTCGGTCGCCGCTTCCGTCGGTGCCGTCCAGTATTTCATCGGTGACCGGGAATTCAATTCCCTTCTGTTCAAGAATGGCTTGCCGTGGGTGATGGTCTTCGACGGTGCGAACGGCAACAAAGAAGACGGAACCGTGGTCGTTGTCGGCGATATTGGCGAGGAATTCGGTGTCAATAGTGTCGCGTTCCGCACGGCTCGCGGTCTCACGGAGATGCGTCGCCAGGAAGCAATACGTAGCCAGTTATCTAACCTGCCATCATCTCGGCTGGACTCCCCTGCCCCTGCTGAAAAGTCAGACGAGAAAAGCGGCAAGCCACCAACGTTGCGACAAACGTTGTTGAAATCCTTGGAAACCGACCGTACATTGACCGATGCATCTTTGGCTATCGCCGCCGATGGTCAGAATAGATACGGTCTCTTCGACTTTTATGGGAATCCGGTTCCGACAAACAAGAAGGGAATCACCATCCCTCTGGACGGACGCGGGTTTTTCCTGCGTGGGAACGGAAAGCCAGGATCATTCGCGGCACTTTTGGCGTCGCTCAAAACGGGACAGATTCGTGGGATCGAAGCACTTGCAATTCAAGCACATGATCTCACGTCGCCGATAGAAACACACCCGAACCTCAGTTTGACACTGACCAATGTACTGAATCGAAGCATCACGGGTGAGTTAACCGTAAAATTGGGGAGTTGGAAACTAAAGACACCTACCCAGACGTTGACATTAAAACCGAACGAAACCAGGACCGTGACTATTCCCGTGTCCGAAGGTCAGCCCGATCCGGCTAACACGTATCCGCTTTCCGTACATTTCGGAACGGGCGATACGATTGCCACTCATTACGAGAATCTGCATGTCAACGTCATTGCAAACCGCAAAATCAGTGTAGACGGGAACCTTGCCGATTGGGACTCCGTTTTGCCGCAAACGATTGTCGCGCCGGGAGATGCTTCGCCAACGATTACGGAAGCCGCATGGTATCCCTTCAAAAAATTCGACGCGAGTACCGGCAGTGGTCTGGCGACGGGATATGTTGCCTACGACGACGATAACTTCTACTTTGCCGCGAAAGTCGCGGATACTACGCCCGACGGAGGAACGTTCCGGTTTGAAACTTTGGATGCGGACCAGTTCTTCTATCCCGAACGCAGTTTCGCTCCAGTGAAGCCCTTCGGCGGTGCGCCTGAAGCCCCAGCCGGTGGGATGGTATGGCCCGAGGGAGTGCGCCGGTATTCGTACCGCAAAGACCCGGTACTGCCTGCCGGAAACTTTCCGAATTTCGATAATGTTCAGATCGCCTTTAACGTATTGCCAACGACAAAAAAGCGGTTCTATCCGCATCCGCCCGGAACATTCACGGGTTTCACCACTGAGAGCAATTCATCGGATTATGAGTTCGCTTTGAACAAAATCGCAAAGGAACACGGCGGTGGAACCGAAATATGGCGGCTGAGTACTCCAGATATGCCTTTGAAGCATTTTTATCCCCGTCAGGGAAAGTCCCCGTTCGATGGTCCTGTTGTCGGGGGTAAGTTAGCCGTTCTGCAGGAACCCACCACACGTATAGTTGAATGTGCGATACCATGGTCGGAAATTCCGGAGGTACTTGCGGCGAAGAAGGCAGGTGCCCCCATACGATTCAGTTTCCGGGTAAACGATAGTGCCGGTGTCGGATGCATGGAACTTGCCCGTGGACGAAGTCTTGCAAAGCACGGTGCGTCCTTCCATGTCGAGTGGGTAGAACACTGGGAGAATAAAATCTCGTTCGGATGGGAAGGTTTGAAAAAATAAGTGACAACAGATCCGATCATCCTTGTTGGGAAATCACTGAACAATTCCCCTGAAGTTGTTCTCACCAATCGCGTCATCAAGGTGTGGGTACTTCTTCCCGACGCGAATCACGGATATTATCGCGGTCCACGCTTCGATGGATCGGGTATCGTGCGCCGGGTCGAATATCAGGACCATGTCTATTTTGACCGGCTACTCCGACCGGATATGCCTGTTGGAGATCGCGGAAACCATGAAAGTGGAGCTATCGGAACCGCGAGCGAGTTCGGTCTGGACATACCACCGCCTGGATATGACGAGGCGAAGCCGGATGATACGTTTCTGAAAATCGGCGTGGGGGAATTGCGGCGCATCGATAGCGAACCGTATGGTTTCTGGAAGCCGTATCCTCAAGTTAAGCCAGGAAAATGGCAGGTATCGCGCCGCCCGGTTACGGGGGCGGCGCGACAGATCTCCTTCCGTCAAAAAGTAACCGGCCCGCGTTACTGGTCTTACGATTACGAGACGGTCGTCCAACTGCCGTACCCTGACCGTCCCGAAGTACGTATTTCGCGACGACTACACAATAGCGGAAAAAAGACGATCCGAACGGAGCACTACGTCCATAATTTTATGGGGATCGATCAAACGCCCATCGGACCCGACTACCGACTGGAGTTTCCTTTTGCTTCCGTGGCGACTCGCCCTTTCGATCCGAAGATTGTCGATTTCCGTGTCGTTTCCTCCGGTAAGGCGGCAACCATAGTCCGATTTCATAAGACTCCTGAGAACGACATCTATGGCGAGTTGGGTAGCCTCCCTAAATCCGCGTCGGGGAATGCGGCAGTTCTGGTGAACGAAGCGACGGGAGCAGGCATCCGCGTGTCGGGGGATCGTGGTCCCTCGGCAATTCATGTCTGGGGGACATCCAGAGTGCTATGCCCGGAAATGTTTGTGCCGATAGTGCTGGAACCGGGGCAGACTATGAATTGGTCAATTCGTTATAGTTTCGAATCGGGAGTCAGCCTGCCAAATAAGAAGCAGGTCAATTTTTAGTGGAATTGACTGCTGCCGAATCCAAAATACATAACAATCCCCCGACAGTACAGGACAAAATTAAATAGTGGTAATAGGGAGGGTACTGGAGAGTTGTGAAGCATCGCGAAGGCGTGATCCGAAAAGTCGCCAAACATCTCCTTGCAAGATACTCCCTCGCGATGCCCGAACTACATAATAGCGAAAATATCCTCGAAGTCACACGGTGGAATTGCTATCGCATCCGCGAATCTTGCCCGCGTCAAGCTTCTGGCTCGATTCCTTATAAGTGGCAAGAGAGATCAACAACGCGTTGATCGAGTATTACCATTTTTGTCCTGTACTCAGGATGATGTGACAAACAAGAACATGCAGAACCCTCTCTTCCCTTTGCTAAACGATGCACCATTAGAAGTGTTGTCAAGTGCCAGTCAGCGTGCCTATTGGGTGCGCCGTGCCAGAACACAAGTTGCTTTCGCACGTGCCTTCTGTGTAGCACTCCCACCCAGGGAAACAGTCGGGTGGTCGGTTTGCATAGAAAAAGCGACTGCCATTTTGAACGTACTGGATCATACTTCGGACCTTGCCGATTTACAGACTGCTGTGAATGTTGCCGAAGAATATCTTGCGGTCATCGGTGAAACGGCAAGAAATTATAGAATTCATTGCGTCGGTCATGGGCATATCGACATGAACTGGATGTGGTCATGGCCCGAGACCGTCGCAACCACTCATGATACTTTCGCGTCGGTGCTACGCCTCATGGATGAGTACGATGGGTTTACCTATTCACAAAGTCAGGCGGCGGTCTACGCTTTAACGGAGAAGTACTTCCCCCTACAGTTTGCCGAAATTCAAAAGCGTGTGAAGGAGGGGCGTTGGGAAGTAAGTGCGGCACACTGGGTAGAGGGTGATAAGAATCTGGCGTCCGGCGAAAGCCTGTGTCGCCATCTGTTGTTGTGCAGACGCTACATAGAGGATAAATTCGGTTTAACTCCCGAGGACCAACCCGTCGACTGGGAACCGGACACCTTCGGTCATGCCTCCACAGTACCATCCATAGTTGCCCAGGCGGCAGTGAAGTTTTACTACGCTTGCCGTACCGGGGGGGGCTTCGGACACGCCTGCGTTGGAAACGAGGATCGTCCGAGTCTCTTCTGGTGGGAAGGACCGGATGGATCGCGTATCCTCGTGAACAAAGAGATAACCTGGTACAATTCGTACACCAATATCGGCGACAATATCGCGCTGCCAATGACGAAATTCGTGAAGGAAACAGGGCTGTGCGATTGGTTGAATATCTACGGTATCGGTAATCATGGCGGTGGTCCGACACGTCAGGAGATCGACTGGTACCGTGAACTGCAGGGCTATCCCATATACCCGCAGGTAGTGTGGAGTACGGTTAAGCGATACTTCCAGTCTATCGAAGACGATTTACCGGAATCCTTGCCCGTACTGAATCATGAACTCAACTTCGAGTTCACGGGTTGTTACACGTCTCAGTCTCTGATCAAACAAGCGAACCGTATCGGTGAGAATTTATGCGAAGAAGCGGAGACATTGGCAGTTATAGCATCATGTTTAACGGAGTACCATATACCTATTCAACAGTTGCGGGATGCATGGACACACGTATTATTCAATCAATTTCATGATATTCTACCAGGCTCAGGTGTGCGCCAAACCAGAGAGCACGCGAGTGGATTATTTCAGGAAGTGGGAGCGATTACGGGTTCAATCAAGCGAGCCACACTGGGGCTTATAGCGCAACATATCGACACACTCTCTTTGTTACCGAACACCCCCCGTGCCGAAATCGAACGTGCAGAGATAGCAACCGGTAAGCCGCAGCCTACGTTTGAAGCAGGTGCCGGAATGGGTGCCGGGCAAACGGGATTTTCCCAAGCCCGTGGCGGAGGAAGAAGGTTCCGCCCTCATGTAATTTACAATCCGTGTACTTGGTCGAGGTCAGAGCGAGTCACAGTCGCTTTGTACGATACTGATTTCGATCCGACGCAGGTGATTGCTTTAGACGAGAAGGGGAACGCCTGGCCGACTCTGTTCCTGGGAACAGAGCATTACCTTGGTCATAGAAAAGCGACGTTTTCTTTCGATGCCCATGAGATTCCTGCACTGGGCTACAGGACGTTTATATTGTGTGAGGGCGAGGCAGAAATGACAGTGTCTGCCATAAGTCCATTGAAAAAAGATCAATTTGAGACACCTTTTCTGCGTCTGCGTCTCGACCGATTTGGGAGTGGGATATCACAACTTACGGATAGGCGCACGGGAGCCAACCTAAGTCTTCCGAATCAGCCACTTGTGGCTTGGAGCAGTGTAACCGAGCGTCCCGGCGGTATGACATCATGGGTTTTAGGCGACGAGCGTGATGCACCCATTCCCCTGATCGCGAATAAATTCCGTATCATCGGTCAAGAGATCAACAGAGGCACCAATGCTGTTCAAGGCGGGGGCACCGCAGGCGTGCAGGCTATTTGGAACCTGGTACTCCCGAATACCCACAGTACGGTACGTATGATAGCCGATATTCACGCGCTGTCACCACGCATAGATTTTACCGCCGAGATAGACTGGCGCGAAATTGGTGACCAGGAACGCGGCATTCCAGGACTGACCATTCGCTTTCCGCTTGCTCTGTCGAATGTCCGGAGCCGGTACGAAGTCCCATTCGGGTCCGTCGAACGAAGTCTCTTCGCAGGTGAGGAGGTTCCCACGCTACGGTATGCCCATCTCGAAGGGCAAGCAATGGGACAGGACGGAACGCTGGTATTCACAGGTGTAACGTTATTACAGGATGGGAAAAGTGGGCACTCGCTCGTTGTAAACGAGGACGGTTGTGAGTTGCGTCTTCGGGTTGTACGATCATCGTTTGATCCTGACCCGGTGCCGGAAGTAGGGCAACACACATTCAGATTCGCGCTTGTTTTTCATGACAAGCCCGTCTTACCATCCGAATTAACACGACTGGGAGCCGCTTGGAACCACCCACTTATGATTGTACCAACCGATTTGCAAGACGGAAGTGTTTCCCCGGTGCAAAGTTTTGTTCGGGTAAAGACACCGAGTGTCGTATTAACTGCCCTGAAGCCTACTGAAGAGGAAGACGGCTTCGTTGTGCGATTGGTGGAGATGGATGGTCATGAGGTGGTCGCTGAAGTCGAATTCGATCCTCTCTTCGTTGCCAAGGTAAAGCGCGTACAGCTGTTGGACGTACTGGAGCGACCAATCACGGGTATCGTCGAATGGAACGGGTCGGTATTACGCACACGAATTCAAGCCTTTAGCTTTGTAACAGTCTTTCTGGGTCCATGAGACAGACGGTTTCTCCTGCGTATGGAAATACAACAAAATAGTGTCCTTCGAGGCAAACATCGGGGGGGGGGCAATATCGACGTACAAAGGAAGTAGCCATCAGGAAGCCGTGTATTCTGGTGGGGTGGTTTAGGTATTTCTGCCGAGCATACCGCCTATCTCCGTCTGAGGGCATGTTGCAAAGATCCGGTCAGTGGAAGTATGGCGACCGTGATGCATTAGGGGGCGTTTTTGGCGCGTGCTTCATAAACCACGACCCGGCGAAGTGGCATAAAAGCTCCGTAAATCACGATATGGAAGGGATTTGCCTGCCGCCGTGCCCCGATCTCGCGGGAATGTGTCACTTCCCGCTCCCGACAGAGCAGTGAAATATCAGTGCCGTGCAAGCGGAAGCCAGTAAAGATGAAACACTCGTATTCATCAAGAGAGAATTTGCAGAAGGAATTTTACCGATGGATTTAGTTTTGGACGGTGCGGGATGGCGTTTTCACCCCGACCCGCTGGGCGAGGGCGAATCGCTCGGCTGGTACTCGGCCGCGCATGACGCGTATAGTTGGACTCAGGTCGCCGTGCCAATCGTGTTCGACCGGTGCGCACCCGGACTCGCAGGGTACGAGGGGAAAGGCTGGTTCCGTCGTGTGTTTCGGGCGACTGCAAACTTCGGCGACACACCGGTTCTGTGCTTCGGCGCGGTCAACAACCGGGCAAAGGTTTGGCTGAACGGCGAACTGATCGGCGGAAACGAGGACGCTTTCCTTCCGTTCGACATCCCGATCCCATCTGGATTGCTACTCGTTGGCGCGGAGAATACGCTGGTTGTGATGGCGGACAACACCCGGCTCAATGGCGAAATTCCCGACAAGGAGCGCGGCTGGCGACCGCATGGCGGCATTCTGCGCGGCATTGTTTTGCGAGACGCGACGCCGGAACCACGCCCCGCCGCTCCGCCCGATGTTGCGATTCGAGACGGGTTGCTGCTTATCAACGGCGAACCGACGCTTCTGCTTGGCTTTAACCATCATGACGATAGCCCGCGCACTGACCTTGCCGCCGATCCCGACCTTGTGCGGCAAGACCTGTTGCGGATGAAGGAGATGGGCGCGAACTTCGTGCGGCTATGTCATTATCCACACGACGAGCGAACGCTCGACTTGTGCGACGAAATCGGCTTGTTTGTGATGGCGGAAATCGCGCTTTACTGGTGGAAGGGAGACAAGCACGGCGCGGATAACCATGCGCGGCAGATTGCCGTCGCCAAACGACAACTCACCCGCCTTGTGGAGCGTGACCGGCATCATCCGTGCATAATTGCGTGGTGTGTCAGCAACGAAACGGATGAAAACCGCCCCGAAGTCGTCGCCGGAAACGCCGAACTCGTGCGGTTCGTCAAGGCATTAGACCCCACACGCCTTGCGGTTCACGTGTCATGTCACTGGTCAATCAACGCGCATTTTGACGCGGACGACGTTATCTGTATCAACTCGTATCCGTTCATGCACGGGCGCGGTTGGGGCGGTACCGCCCCCCGGACCGCTACGGAATCTGCGGAATGGCTTCGCGCGGAACTGGTCAATCTCCATGCAAAGTATCCGCACAAGCCGATTTTAGTTACTGAATTCGGACATCCGGCGATTGCCGGAACGACGGATGGTAGCCTCGGTGAAGCGTCGCAGACAGAAATCTTGCGGACTCAATTACGTAGCATTCTCGCTGCGGGTTCATTTGTGTGCGGCGCGACGGTTTGGTGCTGGGCAGATCACCCGTGGGCGGAAGACGACTGGCTGAATTTCCTGCACACCAGTCCGTTCGGGGTCGTGTCACGGGATCGCACGGCGAAAGCGGCGTTTGACGTTTTACAGAGCGAGTTTCGGCAGACAGAATCCGCGCCGTCACTGTTTTTGCGCCGAGCCGATCTCGCCGATTTGCCGCCGCTTACGTTGCCCGACGGCTACACCGTTCGCACGGCGCAACCCGACGATGGCGGCGCAATAGCAGCGATCCTTGGCGAGGCATTCCCGGACATGGAATGGACGGCGGAGCGGGTAGGACAATGCCTACTGCGCGATGAGAGCGTCGCCACCGTTTTCGTGATTGAGCATGACAATGTCCCGGTCGCAACGGCGTCCGCTCGTCTCTTACCTGATCTACACCCCGGTTCCGGGTATGTTCATTGGGTGGGTACATCAACCGCGCATCGGGGAAAGCTGCTTGGTTACTTCGTATCGCTTGCGGTTTTATACGAGTTCGTGCGGCTCGGTTGCCGTGACGCCGTACTGGAAACCGATGACTTCCGGGTTCCAGCAATAAAGATTTACCGGCGACTCGGCTTCGTCCCGGAGTATCGGCATGCGACACATGCGACGCGCTGGTCCGCTTTGTGCGATGTATAAAGGAGTATAAATTATGAATGACAGTATTTATTCGGCGGCGGTGGTCGGCGGAGGCGCGGGAGGCAGACTTTCGCTCGACGCACTCGTTGCCTCGCCACGATTCGCTCTCAAGGCGGCGGCAGACCTGCGCCCCGAGGTGCGACAGGATTTGGAGACTAGATACCCCGGTCTCAGAACCTTCGCGACTCACGGCGATATGTTCGCCGCTGTACCGGATCTCGATGTCGTTTGTGTCAGCACCTATCCGCCGACGCATGAGGCGGTTACAAGCGATGCCTTGCATATGCTCCCGCTACTAAGGGGGATGCTCGTCGAAAAACCGCTCGGGCATACGGCGGCATCCGGCCGGGCGATACTCGATATGATCCGTGCCAGGAACCTTCCGATGGCGGTTCCTCACGGCTTGCTCGCGAGGCGCACCCCGCTGGAGATCATCGACAGGGTCCGGCGGGGCGACATCGGAGAATTAAAACTGGTGGAGATCCAGAATACGCGGTGGGATATTATCAACGCTGGCATCCACTGGCTCAACTTTTTCGTACAGGTTACCGGCAACGCGCCGATCCGCCATGTGCTCGCCGGAATGGACAGGAGTACACGCACCTACCGGGATGGGATGCAGGTCGAAACGATCTCGGTCACGTCGGCTCAGACCGAAAGCGGCGTACGGGTCATCCTCCATATAGGCGATGACGTGGTAGTGAATATGCCCGGAAAAGACACGGTCTTCCGGCTGTGGGGGACGGCTGGGACGTTCGAGTTTTATGGATGGGAGAGCGGTTATAGATTCAACGAGGAGTGGATCGTGCCGGAGGAGTTGTCTGTCACGGGACACCGGCGTCACCTGGAAAACATGGCGGCACAGATCGATACTCGAATGCCGGACTACTCCGTACCCGAAAGTTCACTGATAGCCCTGGAAATATGTGAGGCGGCGTACCTGTCTGCCCGGTATGGCTGCCGGGTATCGTTCCCGTTTGGCGATTTCGTCCCTCCGGTAGGGACGAACGACTGGCAACCGGGCGAACCCTACGGCGGTATGGGCGGCGGTCGCGATGGGAGGACATTATGACTCGATTCGGTATTATCGGTGCCGGATGGCGCACCGAGTTTTTCCTGCGCGTGGCGCGCGAACTGCCGGGACACTTCGGCGTTGTCGGCGTTGTGGTGCGTGACGCGGCTAAAGCCGATGCTCTCCGCGCGAAGTGGGCGGTGCCGACGTACGGCTCCCTCAGCGAATTGTTGCAGGCGGATGCCCCCTCGTTCGTAGTCGCGGCTGTGCCCTGGGAGGCGACCCCGGGACTGCTGATGGAATGCGCCGAGCGGAAGGTGCCCGTGCTGGCGGAAACCCCGCCCGCGCCGGACATCGCGCGGTTGACGGAATTGACGCAGCTCGTTCGTCAGGGTGCTGTAATCCAGGTCGCCGAGCAGTACGTGCTCCAACCGCTCCATCAGGCGTTACTCTCCGTCGCACACTCGGGTCTCATCGGGACGCCGTCGCACGCGCAGGTTTCTGTGGCGCACGGCTATCACGGCATGTCGCTGCTACGCCGGTATCTCGGGATCGGCTTTGAGAACGTGTCGGTGACCGCGACGAAATTCAGCGCACCGATCATGGAGAGTCCGGGCCGTCAGGGACCACCGTCCCAGTCACGTGTCGTCAATTCCGATCAGATAATCGCGCATCTGCGATTTGAAAACAACCTGTCGGGCGTCTATGATTTTTCCGGGGACCAGTACTTCTCCTTCGTGCGCGGAGCGCGGCTTCTAATTCGGGGAGAGAAGGGAGAGATAGTCGGCGATCCCGGCGGAAATAGTGCCGTGGTCCGTCATCTTCTCGACCCGACGAGCGCGGTGACGGAGGTGTTGCGCCGGGTGGATACCGGTCACGGCGGAAATCTGGAAGGGTATCATCACCGGGGATATACCTTCGGGGGGAACTGGATATACAGGAACCTGTTCGCGGCATTGGCAGAAGGCTATGTCGGCGGTCACTTGTCGGACGATGAGATTGCCATCGCTACAATCCTGTCGAAGATGGGGGAATATGTCAGGGGCGAAGGACCGCCCCCTTATTCGCTTGCGGACGCGGCGCAGGACCGCTACCTCGACCTGCTCATCGAGGAAGCGGCCCGAACGGGACAAACCGTTCATAGCAAAACGCAGGACTGGGCACCTTGACCGGGTCATAAAAGGTCGCAGTGGGGAGGATGAACCCAGGTGGATCGCATCTAAATTCTCCGGGGCATTCGCGGAGAATTTAGATGCGATCCACCTGAGTACCAACCGCCTCTCCGTCTTCTTCATAACGACTCCGCCCGGTATCACTCTCTTGCCGCGGCTTGATAAGCGAACTTTGGAACAGGGGAAACCGCTATGATTTCGCTCGGCGCAGACGGGTATTTTCGGCAGGATACAGACGTATTCGTGCCTTTTGGGGTGAACTACTGGCCCACTTCTACGGGTACGGCATTGTGGCGCGAATGGCCCGCCGAAGAGATACAGCGAGACCTCGACACGGTGGTGCGTCTCGGCATGAACACGGTTCGCTTCTTCTTGCTGTGGCAGGATTTTGAACCCGAAGTTGGACAGTTCGACCCGGTCTGCTTTGACCGGTTGAAAACGTTTGTGGGATGGTGCGCGGAACGAGGTATTCTCGCGCATCCGACTGTGTTTGTCGGTTGGATGAGCGGTTCAACATTCTTTCCCCCGTGGAAGCAGGGGCGCAATCTTTACACCGACCCTGTTGTGCGAGAGCGGTCCGTGCTGTTCGCGTCCCACGTCGCGCAGGTGCTATCGCCTCTCCAATCGCATCTGCTCGCCATAGATATCGGAAACGAAATCGGTTGCATCGGTGACAGCCACAGGACGGCGGCAACCGATGTCGCTGCGTGGTGCGCGGATATTTGTGCAGTTCTGAAAGCGGCGTGTCCCGGTATATTGGTCATATCGGGACTGGACAGCACACCGATTCACGCGAATTCTGGCTGGCGTTTAACCGATCAGCCGGGGTGTGACCTGTATTCTGCACACGGTTACCCGGTTCCCAACTGGAATGTTGTGCGCTTCGATGGCATGACCGATCCGCTTGCACAAGCGATTCTGCCCACGTACACACGACTACTGCGGGCATACGGTCCCACGTTTGCACAGGAGTTCGGCACTATCGCTACCGGCGGCGCGGCTGAGCAGGAGGCATACCTGCGCGGTCTGCTTCCGGCGCTGTGGGAAGCGGGCGCGAACGGCTTTTTGTGGTGGTGTTTGAAAGATATGTCGGAAACCGCCCCGCCATATGACCAGGTTCCATTTGAGTGCCGTCTGGGTTTGGTAGATGAGAGCGGGAACATCAAGCCGGGACTGGGCTATCTGTTGGAGTTTGGACGCGACCTTGCGACACGTTCGCCCATGTCAACGTCCGGCAATCGGACCGTCGGAATCTATATCCCGCGCCAATACTATTTTGGCGGGGCAGGCGAACCGAATTATGGCAACAGCCCTGCGAAACTTGCGCCCCGGTTTTTAATCGCGGATTATTTGCTTCGACGGGCTGGCTACAATACCTGTTTCGTTCGCGGTGAAGCCACGGCACAAAATCGTCTCGAATCGGTTGACGCATTGCTTGTCGCGGGAGCCGCGCTACCGCCTGCCGAGGTGTCGTATCTTGCCGAGTGGGTACAGAATGGCGGTAAACTTTTATGGCACGGTGTCGATATATCCCGTTGGGGACCGACGGTGACGCGCCTTCTCGGAGCGAACATGGCAGACCTTCGCACCGGACGCCCGGTGTCCGCCGACGTTTTCGGCGAGAATTGGGAGTTCACCGCAGGACCCGAGGAAACATGGGTTGTTCCCGAAGTAACCACCGCGACGGTTTTGGCACGGGACGGCGAACACGCAACACCGGTCATCTGGCGTCACCCGTTCGGTCGCGGCTGTGTCGTTAGCACAGTATTGCCTGTTGAAGACAGTATTCTCGCGGTCGCACAAAACCGGGCGGCGCGTGACCGGTGGGCGCAATGGTACGACGGGGCATTGCGTGCGATGACCACGACCGATTCCCCATGACTTCGCCCACGCTTTCCGCGCTGTGTGTGAAAATATCGCGCAGGGAAGTTTCCAGCGTCTTTGCCAGCTCGCTTTCCTGATCCCCAGGATTAGCCGTTGCGTCATAATGGTATCCAGCGGCCCGACGGCTGCGCAGGTCGAATGGGAAATCTTTCACCTTTGCGTAATCCTTATTGAAAACCATGACAATGGAATCATTGCCGAGAGTACCCATCGCATAGCCGATTGTTCGGGGTATGGACGCTATGGTCAAGGGTATGCGTCCGCAGCACGGACTATTTCAAATCGAAAGTAATTGATAATATGAAAACTTCTCATCTTCTTCTGGCTACCGTAACGGCTGTGGGTGTCGGATGTTCGCCGGTGTCCGCACAGGATGCGCCCCTGCAAACCAGTCTGCCGCACCAGACTTCATGGCTGGGAAACACTTTTGGTGGCACCGATGGCAAATGGGTGCAGAACTACGTCGATGAGATCGAAGTCGCATCCGACGGCACGGTGTACACCGCCTCCGAGTGGGACGAGGCTGGACGGTGCACTGGCATCTACAAAAATGGCGAGGTGATGCCTACGATGCTCAAGCAGTTCGACGGTGCTGGAGGCCACAAGGCGTGGGGGTGGGGCACGGCAAGTCATGCGGTCGCCATTGACGACACGCGCATTTACCTTCTCAACACGGTGGGTGAATTACTACGTTTCAATCGCGCCGACTCTAAATACATCGACACAACACCTGTGTTAAAAATCACCAAAGTCGGCGACAAAGAGGTTGGTAAAGCCGTGGGATTAGCCTGCGCGAGCGGCCTGCTATACATCGTGCGCGACAACGGCGAGATTTCGGTGCGCGGAACGTCCGATCTCAAATTGCAACGCACCTTCACGATTCCTGACGCCCGTGATGTCGCCGTTGCTCGGGATGGAACGCTCTGGGCACTGGCTGGAACCCGGATTTACCACTACAGCGCGACTGGTAAGGCGATGCCGCAAACCATCAGAGATGCCGGGAAACCGACAGCGATTTCTTTGGACAATCAGGGGCGGTTGCTGGTATGTGATAATGGCACACGTCGCCAGGTGCTAATCTACGATCTGAAAGGCACGCCGCGCCGCACGGGAACTTTCGGTGTACCGGGAGGCATTACGGCGGGGCCACGTCCCGGCCAGGTGGCACCGCATAAACTGCATTCCCTCGCTGGTGCCGCCACGGACGCGCAGGGTAATCTCTATGTCGCATTGAGCGCGGGCACACTCGACGGCACGGTGCTCCGCCAGTTTCGCCCGGATGCCAAAGGCAATTGGAACGCACCCGGCTGGGAGTTGAACGGTCTGAACTTCGTGGATAGCGTGGTAACGGAGCCTGGCAGCGATGGTGTGTCGGTGTATTCACACTCGCGCCGCTTCGTCATGGACTATTCGAAACCAGCCGGCAAACAATGGAAAGTGGCAGGTTATACGCTCGATCCCGATGCAACCAAGCCCGACGCCAGGATCAAAGAGTCTGCGTATCATCCCGCATTCACGCGCCGTTTGGAGGGCAAAGTTGTGATTTACATGACGCCGATGAACGGCGGCCTCCTCGAACTTTACACACCACGCGCGGGCACGGAGTTTCTCGACCCGATTTACAGCTACAAACGCCAACTCGATGGCTGGGGGGTCTCTGTTGACGAGCGTGGCGACATCTGGGAATGCAACGGAAAAACCATCGCGCGAGTTCCTTTTGAAGGTTTCGCGACCAGCGGAGAACCACGCTTCGGTACGCGCCAGGAGTTCAAGGCACCCGCGCTATGGGATTCGTTGCAGCGCGTCTATTACGATTCCACAACCGATACCCTGTTTCTATCCGGCTATACGCCCGACAAGAAGGAAGAAACCTGGGGCATCATCGGCAAAGAGATGGCGCGCTACGATAGGTGGCTCAAGGGCAACCGCACCCCCACCTGGACCAAATCTGTGCCACATGATTTCAAGCCGGAACAAGGCCCGAGCGTCATCATGAAATCGATGTCGATAGCGGGCGACTACCTGTTTATGGTGGGCGTCGATACTCGCGCGCAGGTGCGAGTCTTCCTTATGAAAGACGGCCGCTTCGTGGGCATGCTCGATCCCGGTAAAGAAGTGGGCGGCGTCGATGCAACCGGATGGGTCGACATGGTGGATGCGATTTCTGCACTACAACGCGGAAACGGCGAGTATCTGGTGTTTGTGGAAGAAGATATGCATAACAAAATTGTGCTTTATCGTTGGACGCCAGTCCAGACTAACCCATGAGGGCAATTGACGGGAGATTTTCTGCCGACTGTTAGTCGGAGCACAAGGTAACCGACTCCGTCAGGTCTGGATCGGCGCGATAGTCACGGCGGTGACATTAAAAGCGATACAATCAAAGCCTCGTTTGAGGCTTTGATCAAAGACAAGTCAGCCGAACGCACAGGGGCAAATCTATTTTTGCAACTACCCCGTACGTCAAAGGGAAGCGGGGGCAGGCTAAATTTGCGAACTGCAGAGGCAAATCAAAACGTTGATAGTGTGCTTCGCTTCTTGTATCATTGCCTGTACTGCATGATTCGGAATACGTGTACATCCTTATTCCTTGGAAAGTCCCTTGAGTGCGATCGATAATAATTAAACGCAATCCCGGACAGATTGCTTACCACCCGAAACCATCAGCGGTTAATTTTGAGCCGACAGTAGTGGGCGAATTTAAAGTAGAGAAGGTATTTTTGTTATGATGCCGCGGTCCCTTTGCAGGCTCGTAGCGTTCGTTGCCGTCGCATCGACAGTGCCGTTTTTGTCCGGATGTCCTGACCGCCCCCCGGTGCCCAGGTCCGCCGACTACGATGCAACCGTTCGTGCGTTTTATACCGGACTCATTGCGTTTCAGGTGGGCGACGACGTCCGCGCCGATTCGGAACTGACCCGGGCGAGTAAACTTGCGCCCGAAGAGCCTGCGGTGTGGGCGAACCTGGGTCTTTTCCGGATGCGTCAGGGCAATATGAGCGAAGCCACGACCGCGTTGGAAAAGGCGCGTACCCTCGCCCCGCAAAACAGTCCGATCTCGCTTCTTTATGGTCTTCTGATGTCCCGACAGGGGCAGTTCGATCAGGCGATTACCTCGTTCCGTCGGGCAGTAGAGACCGACCCGAGCAATATGTACGCAATGTACGCCCTTGCGCAAATCGTGGAACGTCAGGGGGGGGCTACCGCCGATCAGGAGTTCCAGCGGCAGATGGAAGCCATTCTGATCGCCAAACCCGACAATCTTCTGGCACTCCTCGAATCCGCCCGTGTCGCGGCTCGCGGCGGCGACGCAGCCCTGCTGAAGAAGCGTCTGGGAAGTGTCGCCTCGCCCTCCCGAAAATGGCCCCCGGAGGTACAGGCACAGATCAAGGCGGTACAGAACGCGGCATCCGGTCCAGCCCCTCGTACCGCCGCCATCGAGATTGTTAAACTAAAAAACGTTCTTAACCGTCAGCCGGAGTACCGCGCCGCTTCCGCTGCCATAGAACTTTCCGACCGGGATGTAGCCCCACCCGTGGAGCAGTTCCTGAAATTGCCTCCTCCTCCCGCGTTCCCCGCCGCGCCGGATGCCGCCCTGACTGTTACCCCCGGTCCCGCGTCCGGGGCGACCAGTCAAGTGATAGCGATGCGGGCGGTACCCCTAAATGAAAAGGGTGCGACGGCACTTTTCGTCACGGACGGCAAAATGCTGGCGCGTGCCGACGGGGCGTTGCCGGGTGGGAAGGCAGGCTTGTCCATGCCCGGCGTTGGCGGCGGTCCTTTGACCCCGGACGCCCTTCTGCCTATCGACGTAAACTCGGACTACCGCACCGACCTCGCCCTCGCGGGTCCGGGCGGTTTCCGGTTGCTCCGCCAGAGCGCAAGCGGTACCTTCGAGGACGTGACGACAAAGGCGAAACTCCCCGCTATCGTCATCAATGGCGCGTACAACGGCGCGTGGGCGGCGGACATCGAGGCGGATGGCGACCTTGACATCGTGCTGGGCGGGCGGACAGGCGGTCCGGTAGTGTTGCGCAACAACGGCGACGGGAGTTTCATCACGCTCACGCCGTTCTCGGGCATTGCGAGTGGCCTGCGCGGATGGGCGTGGGCTGACGTGAGAGGCGACGGGGTTGCCGACGCCGCGCTCCTGGATGGCGCGGGACGGCTCCATGTTTTTCAAAACGAGCGGTCCGGTCTGTTCCGTGAACGGGCAGTACCGGACAATCTGGGGAAGGTGCTCGCCATTACGGTAAGCGATGCCGACCGGGACGGACTTCTGGATTTCGTCGTATGGGACAGTTCCGGGCAGGTTACCGCGCTATGCGACACCGATGAGGGGGGCGACTGGCGGACGATTCCACTGTTTAAAACGACTCTGGAGGGTGTAAACACGCGCCTTTTGGCTGCCGACGTGGACGCCAACGGCGGCGGTGATTTCGTAGTCAGCGCGGGAGGAAAAAGCGAGATATGGCTCAGTGATGCGAAAAACGTGCTGTCCCTGCTCCCTCTAACTCTCGACTTCGCCGCGCAGGATGTGACTCTGCCCGAACCGGGCGGTACAGCACTCGCACTGATCGGGATCGCAAACGGTAACAAGCCGGTCATCGCCCCGGTGAAAGGCACCAAAAATTATGGTGTTCAGGTGCTCCGCCCGCGTGCCGCAGAGAACGCGGGCGACCAGCGCATCAACTCGTTCGGGGTCGGCGGCGAAGTCGAGGTCCGCGCGGGTCTCCTGTACCAGAAACTGCCGATCAACGGTCCCTGGGTGCGCTTCGGACTCGGAACACAGACCGGGGCGGACTATTCCCGCATCCTTTGGCCGAACGGGTCGGTGCAGGGCGAGTTCGATTTGAAAGCCGACCAACCGCTTCTCGTCCAGCAACGGCTCAAAGGGTCGTGCCCGTTTTTGTTCGCTTGGGACGGCAAGAAGATGTCGTTCGTCACGGACTGTATCTGGCGCTCCCCGCTCGGGCTGCGTATCAACGCGCAGGACACGGCGGGTGTCGCCATGACCGAGGACCGGGTGAAGTTGCGCTCCGATCAACTGGTGCCCCGTGACGGTTTCTACGATCTGACGGTGACCGCCGACCTGTGGGAGACGCACTATTTCGATCACCTTTCCCTGATGACTGTGGATCACCCGGAAGGCACGGAAATCTACGTGGACGAGCGGTTCGCCATCCCGCCGCCGCCGCTGGATGTACACGCGTTCGCTCCGACCGTTCCGATTGCCTCCGCTCAAGATGACCGGGGGATGGATGTAACAGAGATCGTGCGCGAAAGGGACGGGCGGTCGGTGGACACGTTCGGGCGGGGTCGCTTTCAGGGAGTCACCCGAGACCACTATCTGGAAATCGATCTCGGGAAGAAGACACCGGGCCCCGGCAAGCCCCTGTATCTGATCGCGAACGGCTGGATCCACCCGACCGACAGTTCCATCAATGTCGCGCTGGCACAGGGAGACAACGGGAAACCGTCCGGCCTGTCTCTGGAGGTGCCGGATGGACGCGGCGGGTGGCGTGCCGCCAAACCCGCTCTCGGCTTCCCGTCCGGCAAGGTCAAGACGGTCCTGATTCGGATCGATGATGTTTTGTCGCCCGGACCCGACCATCGCATTCGACTAAGGACTAATTTGGAGATATACTGGGATCAGATAATGTGGGCGGAGCGTCTCCCGAAAGTGCCGCTACGAATGCAAAAGATAGCGGCGTCGACAGCGAATCTGGAGTACCGAGGCTTCGCCGTCGTTCGGGCAAAGGATGCTTCGTCACCGGAGTTGCCTGTGGACTTTGATACGCTTCAAGGGACGGCACCACTCTGGCGCGACCTTATCGGCTATCACACGCGGTTCGGGGATGTGCGCCCTCTGATCGCAGGCGTGGACGACCGGTACGTGATCATGAACGCGGGCGACGCGTTGCGGTTGCGCTACGCAGTGCCGCCGCCGCCGCCAGCGGGCTGGAAGCGGGATTTTGTGATGGTCAGTGATGGTTGGGAAAAAGACGGCGATTACAACACGGCCTTCAGTAAAACCGTGCTACCGCTTCCCTCACACGCCGACACCACCTATACCCGCTCGCCCGCTCGTCTGGAAGATGATCCGATGTATCAGCGTTACCCGGCGGATTGGCAGAATTACCACACGCGGTATGTTACGCCGCGTGAGTTTGTGTACGCGCTTCGTCCGAAGCGCGATTAGACTGCTCGGGCAGTGACCGCCCGTCTTAGAACGTTATATCCATGAAACAAAATACCAGAGCACCGATGCAGAAAGCGGGGCAGATCGCCGTCACGCTATTTTTCCTCGGTATGGTCGGCACTGTTGCCGTGCTGAATCGGAGCGAGGGGAACCGGGCCGAACCGGGGGGGGCTACGGCACCCCCTGTCGTTAGCGCGGACGCCTCGCTATCCCGGTACGGATTCTATCTTCAAGAGGTGGCGAAAACATCGGGGATCGATTTCAAGCATCAGTCGCCGCGCCTTGACCCGAAACTCGATCACATCCTGCCGGAAGTGGCGTCCATGGGGGCGGGGGTGTCGGTCGCCGACTTCGACCGGGACGGATGGTCGGATCTGTACGTGACCAACAGCGGCGAGGGGAGCCGGAACAGCCTGTACCGCAACAATCACGACGGCTCATTCACCGATGTCGCCGAGGCAATGGGCGTCGCCGATCTGAATCAGGCGGGAACCGGCGTGTCTATGGGGGGCGTGTGGGGCGATTTCGACAATGACGGCTACGAAGACCTGCTGGTATATAAGTGGGGGAGACCCCGGCTGTTTCACAACGACGCTGGCAAAGGCTTCTCCGAGGTCGAACAGGACACGGGACTTCCCGCCCATGTCAACGCGAACACGGCTATCTGGCTTGATTATGACAATGACGGCAATCTGGATCTGCTGATCTGCGGCTACTACCCGGACGGTGTGGATCTGTGGAATCTGAAAAATACCCGGATGATGCCGGAAAGTTTCGAGTACGCAAAAAACGGCGGACGTAAATATCTTTTGCAGGGGCGGGGCGACGGCACGTTCGCGGATGTCACGGCGGCGGTCGGTCTCAACAGCAACCGGTGGACGCTTGCAGCCGCGTCGGCGCACATCTGCGGTAGTCCGTACCCCGATATTTTTCTCGCCAACGACTATGGTGTCGCGGAATTGTGGCGCAACGACGGGGCGAAACGCTTCGTCGACATCGGAAAAGCGTCCGGGATCGGATACGCGCCCAAAAGCGGGATGAACGCCTCGTTCGGGGACATCCTCAACCAGGGGAAGCAGGCAGTGTATGTCACCAACATATCCGAGGAGGGCGTTCTGATTCAGGGCAACAACCTCTGGGTGCCGCGAGACAACCTGCCGGGGGAAGCCCCCGTTTTCGACAACATGGCGCGCGACATGGGGGTGGAGATGGGCGGGTGGAGTTTCGGGGCGCAATTCGGCGACCTGAACAACGACGGGCACCTCGATCTGTACCTCACCAACGGGTTCGTCTCCGCCGACCCCAAAAAGAACTATTGGTATGACTTCTCCAAAGTCGCGGGCGGCAACAGCGCGATCATCTCGGACGCCGCGAACTGGCCGTCGATGGACGGGCGTAGCCTCTCAGGTTATCAGCAGAAACGGGTCTGGCTGAATGACGGTGCCGGACGCTTCACCGAGGTCGCTCAGGTGGTCGGTGCTACAGACATTTTCGACGGGCGTGCCGTCGTTATGGCAGATTTGTGGAACCGGGGCGTGCTCGATGTCGTTACGGCAAATCAGAATGGACCGCTGCTGGTATACAAAAACACTGCCTCGCCAACGAACGATTGGGTCACGTTCGATCTCCAGGGAACCCGGAGCAATCGGAGTGCCATCGGGTCTATCGTGACTCTCTACTGGAGCGGGCAAAAACAGGTTCAAGAGGTGATGGGGGGGAGTGGTTTCTGTGCACAAAACGACCGCCGCCTCCACTTCGGGTTGGGCAAAGAGGCAACTATCGAAAAGGTGGTTGTCCGCTGGCCTTCCGGGCTGGAAACAGTTGTCCCCCGCCCCGCACTTCGCACCATTCACAAAATAAAGGAGCAGAATTGATGACGTCCGAATTATTGTCCCCCGCATCGCCGCCGATGCCGGTACGCACCGCCGCCGCCGCGCCCCCGAACGATTTCATCACGATATCGTATCCGTGGCGTTTCACCGTAGATATTCGCTATGTCGCCCCGATCCTGATCACCCTGATCTTGCTCGTGGCTCAGCTTTCATTCGGGCTTCTGGAGGGCTACCCGAAAACGATGCTCGCGGTCGGCGTCAGTATCGTCACCGAGATCGCGCTGAGCTACCTCCTGTTAGGCAAGTTCCCGCATCTCGCCAGTGCGTATGTTTCCGGTATAAGTTGTGGCATTCTGGTGCGGTCGCCGGAATGGTGGCCGTTCGTGCTCGCGCCCCTTATCTCCATCACGTCCAAGTATGTCATCCGCTACCACGGACGCCATTTGTGGAACCCATCCAACCTCGGAGTTGCCGCGTTGCTGTTTCTGGCACCCGCGACCGTCGCCAGTCTGAGTATTCAGTGGGGCAATTCGCTGGGCGTCCTCTCCCTGGTCTGGGTGCTGGGGCTTGCCATCGTCTGGCGATTGAGGAGGCTACACATCTGCGCGACTTATATCCTTTCCTTCGTCGGGTACGCGGTGTTACGAAGCCTCATCACGGGACACCCGCTGGCTGCGGAGGTCGCGCCGATCACCGGCCCGATGTATCAGTTGTTCATCTTTTTTATGATCACCGATCCGAAGTCCACGGTGCGAACGAAGCAAGGTCAGATCCTGGTCGCCTTCCTCGTTGCCACGGCGGAATGCATCCTGCGTTTGTCGGGTAATGTCCACGCGCCCTATTACGCGCTGTTCCTCGTCGGTCCGGCGGCGAACCTGATCGATATCTGGCGCGAAAAACGGCGGGAAGCGGGCAACAAAACTCCGGCAACGCCCCAATCCGTGGTGCCTGCTTAGATCCAGCCTTTCTGTTTATGAGCATATTGAAAACAAGTGATCGTATCTCGCCGCGCTCCGTGCTTCTGCCCCTTATCGTGGCGGGCGCGGGCGTGGCGATATGGTACGTCTGTTCCGCCTGGGGCGTGTTCCCCGCCTCAGCGTTCCCGTCGCCGGGGCAGGTCGTCGCGGGTTTCGCCGAGGAGGCGCGGCGCGGGCGTTTATGGGACAACATCATCGCGTCCCTGTTCCGCGTGAGTGTCGGCTACCTTCTCTCGGTCGCGGCAGGCATCCCGCTGGGGTTGTTACTGGGGTCACGGGCGTCGTTCCGAACAGCCTTGCTCCCTTCGGTCAATTTCTTTCGCAGTCTGTCGCCACTCGCCTGGATACCGTTCGCGATCCTCTGGTTCGGCATCGGGGACATGCCCGCTATTTTCCTGATCTTCATGGCGTCCTTCCCGCCGGTCGTGCTGGCGACCACGGCGGCGGCGGCGAACATCCCCACGGTTTATTTTCGCGTCGCGGGCGATTACGGACTACGCGGAAACGAACTCCTGACCCGAGTGACGCTCCCGGCGATCCTGCCGCAGGTGATTACCGCCCTGCGCGTGACGGCGGGTCTGTCGTGGGTCGTGGTCGTCGCCGCCGAGATGATCGCCGGACAGGACGGCCTCGGCTTTCTGATCTGGGATGCCCGCAATGTGCTACGTCCCGACCTGGTCGTCGTCGGCATGATTCTGATCGGCGTTATCGGTATCGCAACCGACCGCTTACTGGCACAACTGACTCACATTCCGAGTGTACGTTGGGGATATGAACGATGAAATTCCGCTCGAAAACCGTTCTTGTGGTAGCCGCCGTGCTGTCCGCCTTCGCGCTTCTCGGCTTTTTCCGATGGCGTTCCTTGAACAAACCGCGCCCCCACACGGAACAAACCCTCCACCGTGCGCCGGGTCAGACGGGTTCGCGGCAGACACTTACGGTCGCGTTTCTTCCGGTGACCTGCCATCTGACCTGCCCCGTGACGGATTATGCTTCCCGCACGAGCACGACGGGTACGTCGTTCGAAGCCATGCGCTTCAGCGAGTTCCCGTCTATCGTGGAGGCGTTGAAGACGAAGAAACTGTTAGCGGGCTTTATCACCGTGCCGCTGGCGATGAAGATGCGCGAACAGGGCGCCCCCATCCGGATCACGTGCCTCGGGCACCGCGACGGCTCGCAACTCGTTGTGCAAAAGAACAGCACGGCGAAGAGCCTGCGCGACCTGCGCGGCAAGACGATTGCCATTCCCAGCCCGTTCAGTAATGAGAACTTTTTCCTCAACCGTCTGATGCGTGAACAGGGCGTCGGTCCCGACGAAATCAAATTCGTCGTTTTGCCGCCCCCCGATATGGTCGCCGCGCTTTCCACGAAAGCGATTGACGCTTTCATCGTCGCCGAACCGTTCTGTGGGAAAGCGGAAATGGACGGATTCGGGCGTGTCCTGTATTATGCGAAAGACATATGGCCCAACTATATTTCCTGCGCACTGGTAGTCCACGAGGACTTGATCCGCGACAAACCGGAGGCGGTCCGTGATCTGGTGCGGGGTATCATCGATTCCGGCGAATGGACCGAGCAACACCGGGGGGACGCCGCGAAGTTGGTTGCGCCGTATTTCCGTCAGGACGAAAAACTGTTGCGCTATGTTCTGACACAGCCGAACGACCGCGTGACCTATCGCAATTTGAACCCGACGGACGCCGAGATCCAGCGAATTATGGATATGGGCATCAGTCTCGGCTTTCTGAAAAAGAAAACCCCGCTGTCCGAACTGATGGACCGGTCGTTCCTCCCCGCCCGCGCCAACCCGCCCGCTCTGGACATGACGCGGATGCCGGAAATAATGAGGCAACGGGGCGACGCGCCCTGACACGCGGTTTCAGTCGCGTTCTCGGACGTTGAAACGTTCCGGTGGAAGCCTTCGGCTGTACACCCTGCGGGTGGGATACCGCGAATCGTTCGGCTTGCCGCGAAGTCCCTCACCCGCAGGGTGTACAGCCGAAGGCTTCCACCGGAACGTTTCAACGTCCGAGAGCATAGTTGAATATGATGAAAACGAGTGATAATCCCCCCTGCCCGGTAATCCGTTTGGTCGATGTTCTGTACGGGTTCAGCCCGACCGATTCGGTGTTGCGCGACCTTTCCCTGTGCATCCTGCCCGGTGAATTCGTAGCGGTCGTTGGTCCCTCCGGTTGTGGTAAAACCACCATTCTTAACCTTCTTGCTGGCGATATGAAGCCGAACAGCGGCACGGTTGAGATTCGAGGCGTTACGCGCCGCGTTTTTCAACAGGACGGGCTGTTCCCGTGGCGCACCGTGGCTGAGAACATCGCGTTGGGGTTGGGACGGGAAATTGCCCCGGAAGAGTGTGCGCACCAGATAAAGAAAATGCTCGCATTGATCGGTCTGGAAAAGTTCGCCGATCATTACCCGCACCAGTTGTCCGGCGGGATGCGACAGCGGGTGGAACTCGCGCGCGCCTTATCCGGCGAATCGGACATCCTGCTCATGGATGAGCCGTTCTCCGCTCTGGACTATCTGACCCGTCTGCGCTTGCGGCGGGAGCTTGCCCGTCTCCTTGAAGAAAAGCCCCGGACGGTAGTGTTAGTGACGCACGATATAGAGGAAGCGGTGCAGTTGGCGGACCGGGTAGTGGTATTGACGGAGCGTCCCTCCAAGGCACATTACGAACTGCCACTTCCGACGCCGCGCCCGCGCGACGCGACCGACCCCGCCGTCGTAGAGGCAGTGCGCCTGATCCTGACAGAGATGGGACTGTAACCACGGCATCCGATTAAGTCCAAGTTGGAACCGCCATCAGAGGCACCATCCGATAAAGGAAAGGAGGAAATACACAGAGAATATCTGTCCAACCCCGAGCTAAATAATTTTTGCTGTAGATCCGCTAAGCACTTGTGCGAATATAGGTTAGGGACCTTCAACAATTAAACCATCCCGATTACTGCCCTGTCAGGACGGATCTCGGCGAACCAACTGGAGCGATTTAATTGTTGAAGGTCCCTTAGACTATCTCCGCGCTACACTCAGAACGTTTCGAGAGTAGCGGCGTAATGAAACAGGCTCAGGATGGTCTAACCTATATTCGCACAAGTGCTTACGTGTAAATGGCTCCACCCTTTCAGTATTTGCTCGGGAGCATGATCGTCGTCTGTGATCGGGCTCATTCGGTGATCACCCAGATCCGTTTCGCCTTCCGCCACTCTCGATCTCGCTCGGGAACCGGTCCATGTGGAAGGCGGAGAACACCCGCGTCCCGCTTATCGTCGCGTCGGCACCCTTCCCGACTGCCTCCCGGTTCGCCTGGGCGTCGTCCTCGCTCATCTGTCTCCAGTCCTGCCCAAGTGCCGCCGGAGGGATGAAAGCCACCTTGCCGTTTAAGACTCCCATGGAATACCCGGTGATAGTGGTACTCGTTATGCGACGGGCATACGCGGTAGTGCCGGAAGATTCGGCGGCATGCCACACTCCGTCTTGCACGCCTTTCGCGCCCGGCTAGCCCGGAGGGTGCTCGACACAGGCTGGCGAAGCATTTCCCCTCCGCCAAATTTCACGTGTCCTCCGAGGAACTTCACCTCGCGTCAGAAATGGCACTGGGTTTCTCTTCTCAAATGGAGCATTCTGTCCGCTCCAAGTAACTAATCCGGGGGCTTTTACGCGCCCTCTTCCTATGGTACAGTCACTTCACCAGCGAAACCGGTGTAGATATCCTGTTTCCGTTGTTATGGAGGAACAAAGTTGTATACACCCAGAGCGCGCCGGGAGTCCGGCGGATTCACACTGATTGAGTTGCTAGTCGTCATCGCTATTATTGCGATACTGGCTGCCATCCTTTTTCCCGTCTTCGCACAGGCACGAGCCAAGGCGCGGCAGGCCTCCTGTCTGAGCAATCAGAAGCAGATCGGCCTTGCTATCCTGATGTACGCGCAGGACTACGAGGAGACCCTCCCGATTGCCGCCACGAACCCCGACCCCATCGGTCCAGTCGTGATGTGGTACGACGTTATTGAGGCTTATGTCAAGGTTGGGGCAGCAGGCGTCATGGGCGATCCGAGCGCGGAGGGCGCAGCAGGCCGCAAACAGGTGACATTCTACACCTGCCCGTCGTTTGACCACAGTAACTACCCCCGGCAGAGCGGTGCCCCGGAGCCTGCCCAGTTCACCGCCAGCATTTACAACCCGTCCATGAGCTATGCCGCCAACGGCAACCTGATGCCGATGATGTACCGGCAAATGGGCTTTATCGCCTTCCCCGGCAAAATCAGCGCATTGGCAGACATTGAGGCACCCGCTCAGGTGGTGCTTGCCACGCACTCGCAGGGAACGCGGCCTGCTGTCGCTGGGGACGACTGGACAACCAACTGCACCGGGGGGGAGTCGGGGTTCCCGCCGATTCCGCTCCCGCACATTACCGCAGCGTCCGTATACTGTGCAGGCCGCTTCATGCACAGCGGCGGCGCGAACTATCTGCTCGGCGACGGCCACGCCAAATGGTTCAAGGGGCCGGATTCATGGAACGCCAGGAGCACGAAAGGTGTCGCCTTCCGTAAATCCCTCGCGCCGCAGGCCGCCGCGTGGTTCCGGGAAGACTGAGAGGTTCACCCCAATGGTAGAACAGACCGTTGCCGCCGATGCCGTCGTCGCGCCCTTGCACGCGCGAGAAGACAGTGCAGAGCGGATGCCGACTGGGGCGATACTCGTGCTGGGGTTCGGCATGCTGGGACTCAGCCTGGTGTGGCAAATCTATAACGCCTGCATCCCCATCTTCTTGCAGGCGGGACGCCCGGACTTCCCGAGCAGTGTCGTCAACGTGAAGGGGTTCGCGCTTGACCCGACGCGCACCGGCTTCATTATGACGCTGGACAATATCGCCGCGCTATTCCTTCTGCCCTACATCGGGGTTTTGTCGGACAGGACGCAGACACGTTTAGGGCGGCGGCGGCCCTACATCCTGGTAGGAATGCCGCTGGCTGTGATGGCGTTTCTTTCTATTCCCGCCGCGCTGAGCGTTTCGCTAGGCGCGCTGATGGTCGCGCTGATCGCGTTCCTGTTAGCAATGGATATTTTCCGAACGCCGCTTGCCGCAATGATGCCCGATCTTACCCCATCGTGCCATCGCTCGGTCGCCTCCGGTATTATGGTCGTGCTGAGCAGCGTCGGGACGATAACGGCTTACGGACTGGGCGGCATGCTTCTGAAACAGTCCGCCGACAGACCGTTTCTGCTGGGCGGAATCGGTCTGTTGGTGACGGTGCTGGCCGTGCTGCTGTTTGTCCGCGAACCGTCCCTACCAGAGGGAGAGGCAAACCACGCCGCACAGGAGGCCCCGTCGCTTCTGCCGCTCCTGCGCTCGCTGGCGACCGAGGCCGAGCCGTCGGCGCGCCTGCTGCTCCTTGCCGTCTTCACGTGGACCATGGCATCATCGACAGTGGAGATATTCATGTCATCGTTCATCATACAGCGGTTCGCCATAGATGCCGGCTCCGCGACGATGATGATGGCGTTCTTCGGCATGGCGGCATTTGCCGGGGCGTTTCCCGCCGGGATGATAGGAAAACGGTTCGGACGCCGCCGCGCCATACAGACGGGGCTTATCCTCATCGCTTGCCTACTGGGAAGCACGCTGTTCGTGCCGTCCGTCGCCATGATGCGCCTTGCGCTGGCGGGGATGGGGCTAACATGGTCGCTGGTGATGGTCAACGGCCTCCCGATGGTCTTGGACCTGTCCCGCTCCCGCGACACCGGCGGGACGTATTCCGGGCTGTTCCTGCTAGCCGGGCAGGGAGCCGCGATTGCCGGGCCTCTGTCCGCAGGCGTGGTGCTCGATCTCGCCCATCGTGACTACCGTGCCCTGTTCCTCTACATTCCCGCGCTGATGCTGACCGCGCTTTTCCTGATGCGAGACGTCCGACGTGGCGAAGCGCATACTACTGCGGCGTAACGATAATCAGCCTGCGCCGCGACGAACGGCGCAGGCTTACGGCGCGAGAGTGAGATCGGCGGTGTTGACCCTGGAATGAAGCATTGAGCACGCTCGATTGGCTATAAAGACTGCGTTGTTTCACAACAGGGGCAGATACCGCGAAGCGACTGCCACGCTTCCAGATGCTAATGTTTGCTGTTACCAATAAACTATATGTTGAGTACATAGGCTCTTTTGAACTCACATCAAAAGGAAACGGGAAAGCACACGGAGAATATCTGTCCAACCCCGTAACGGCGCGAATGGGCATCCCGTCTGCTCGCCCGACAAAAAGGAATGAATGAGATGCCCCATATTATTTTTGCCGATGGCTTGCACGGAATCAACGGCCCAATGACCGCGTATCCGGAGACGGCGATACATTTGAACGCGCTCGCGCAGGAGCTTCTTCGCGGTCCTTCCTCGCTGACACCCGGGGAAAGGGAGATGATAGCGACGTATACGTCCAGCGAGAACGATTGTTTCTTTTGCACGAACTGCCACGAGGCGGCCGCGCGACACCTGCTCGTCCAGGAAGGGAATCCGGCAGCGGCGGCGTTTGATCAAATCAAAGCGGATTGCGAACTGGCACCGTTGTCCGAAAAGATGAAAGCACTGCTCGCTATCGCGGGGAAAGTCCAAAAGGGAGGGCGCAAGGTTACGGAGGAAGACGTGGCACGTGCGCGGGCCGCAGGTGCCGACGATAAGGCTATCCACGATACCGTGCTGATCGCGGCGGCGTTCTGCATGTATAACCGGTATGTCGATGGTCTTTCAACGACCGCTTCGCGCGACGACGCCGTGTATGATCGTATGGGAGAAAGACTTGCTCGACAAGGTTACCATTAAAGAGCCGTGTGCCGGGTCGTTTCTCTCCGAGGGTGTTGTTTCCCCATTCATCACGAATGTCCGAATGGTCGGGCATGCGGCAGGGGCATTCTGTTTTATCACTCACCTTACGCAGTTTTTATGTGATTGCCACTCGAATCGCCCTTGCAAAGACGGTCGGTTTTCAGAGGCACTGCGTAAGGTGAATTATCAGTCACCCGGAACCTCACCCCTAGTACCCGGGGTGAGGTTCCGGGCGCGGCGGACAATCTGGTCGGATAACTGAATAGCCCTAGGCATGCGGCGGAGGAATATCTTCGGCTATCGTCGAATTCTAAGCCTTCTTACAGGGAGAGATGAAGTGAAAGTAGCGTATGTGTTTTCGACGTCGGGGAATACCGCCTCGTACAAACTTGGCAGGATGATTTTGCCGCAATTGGAGCAGGAGCGGCACGGGGCGACCGTTATCGGGATGATGTTCTTCGATGATAACACGTTCATTCTGCGCTCGGGCGATCCGGTCGGCGAGCGGCTTGCCGCAGTCGCCGCGAAGCACGGCATCCTGCTGATGATGTGTGACCAGTGTGCGATGGAGCGCAGCCTCGCCGAGGGCGAGCCGGGTAACTGCCGCCCGCTGAATACCGTCCCCGGCGTCCAAGTGGGTTGCTTCCCCGACCTGTATGCCGCACTGTCTCCGAACCCTCCCGATTACGTCGTTACGCTGTGAAAAGAGCCGGAAATTATAAGTAGAGTTCCTGCGAAATAAGGCACCATAGATC
>JAYULM010000385.1:0-8683 GCA_043763605.1 Armatimonadota bacterium
GGTATAGCCCGTCAGTCTACGGAAAGGGGCAGGGTGCTTCAGGAGGTGCTGGAAAGTGATCACGATAGCGATAGAATAGATCAAAACGACTGGTAAGCCAATTTCGCAAGAACTCTATTATACTCCACCCGCTCCGCTGGCGTGAGCGGCAGGTATTTTTCGACCAGCGCGTACAGGTACGCTTGTCGGTTCGTATCGAGGTTTGTTTTTACCAGGCGGCGCAGGAGGCGAAGGCGGCGCGTCACGTTGTCGGAGCCTTTCGCGCGGCTGTATCGCTTCTGTTCCCGCATCAATGCGCTGACGCCGAGCGCGAGCGGGTTATCTCGCGTCTCGTAGTCGCTATCGAGCAGATCGGGCAAACCGACGACGCGATAGCGGAACGATAGTTGGACTTCGCCGAACAGGGTTTCCCCATACATCTCCGAAACGATGCCGCCCGCTCCGGGGGACAGATACACCGCGACCGGAAGCACAGCGAAGTTATAGCGTTGCCGGAGCAGAAACCAGTACTCGAAAACGCGGCAGGCAAAGTCTTTTTCGCGCTTACGTTGCGGCTCGATATGTAGCAGGAGGATTTCCGGCTGACCGTTTTTGGTGTGTACCTGCGCGACCAGATCCGCCGTGCGCTGGTTGCCGCCGGGCGGGTCGGTGAATACCTCTTTATCGAGCCATTTCACCGTCGCGAAGTCCAGCCGCGCCGCGATGTCCGGGTAGAACAGGTCGAAAAACTCCGCGACGAACGTCTGGATGACCTGTTTGATAACCGGATCGTGTCCGGAATCTTCGGAGGGCGAGGGCAGTGGGGGCATCGACATATTCGCTTGAAGAGTGGTGCGCTTGTTCTGCCCTGCTCATCTATAATGACATTGTACCAGACAATCTTTCTAAGGCTTGCCTGACAAGTCGGCGCGGGTGCACTTGCCAAATGCCGCAAGTAGTTCGCCGAACGGAACGGTATACTGCTCTGC
Organism: Armatimonadota bacterium; assembly: GCA_043763605.1. GTDB lineage: Bacteria > Armatimonadota > Armatimonadia > Armatimonadales > Armatimonadaceae > JACMIU01. The sequence continues at coordinate 969 of JAYULM010000385.1, forward strand.
ATGAAGCCGCTTTTCGACGACACGCATCCCAAAATCGAAGCCATGTATATCGCCGGTATCCGCGCGATGACGTTCACACAGAAACTGCGCCGCGTCCGTGAGATGAACCGGTTCGGCTATCAGTTAGTGCTATCCGACGTAAGAGAAAAGTTTCCCGATGCGTCCGAACGTGAACAACTCTTGCGCGTTGCGGCGCGATACTACGGCGCGGAACTGGTGCGAAAAGCGACCGGCTTCGATGTAGACGCGAAAAGGTAAGCAATGACTTCTTCCGAAACCGACATCGTTTTACGCAAAGTTGCCGCGCTTTTGGAGGACCTCGGCGTTCCCTACTTCGTCGGCGGCTCCGTGGCAAGTTCGGCGTGGGGGACGCCGCGCTTCACGCAAGACATCGATATAGTCGCCCGCATGACCGACGCGACGGATGTAGACGCGATTGTCGCCCGCCTTCAGGATGATTTTTACCTGGACGCCGACCTTATCCGCGATGCCATAGCCAGTAAAGGCTCGTTCAATCTCCTGTATCTGGAAACGATGACCAAAGCCGATGTGTTCGTGCCGGAAGAAACCGCGTGGCGCGTTGGCGAGTGGAGCGGCGGCGACAAAAACAAACCGGCGACGGCGACGATGCTTTTTCTGCATGGTACGCCAGCCCCGAGGATTTAGTTCTGCGAAAACTCCTCTGTTATCGGATGACGAACGAGCAGTCCGAGCGACAATGGCGCGACGTACAGGGCGTTTTACACGCGCAAGCGGACGCGCTCGACATCCCCTACATGGAGCAGTGGGCGGGCGAGATCGGGGTCGCCGACCTGTTAGCCCGCGCCCTCGACGACGCGGGGCTGGTTCCAATAGCATAGCAAAGTGCCGAATGGGCGGTAAGGGTGTGTTCCTTCATTCCGCCGTTACCGTGCGCCCGTCTTTCGTCACCGTCACCGTGTACCGCTTGCCGTTATGTTGCACCCCGCGAATCGTCAGCGACTTCCAGGACGGCGGGAGCGCGACCGGTGCTTTCGTCATTCCATCCCACTCGTCGAAATCCACGCCGCCGAACCCGTAAACCACGCTTTGCAGAATCCCGCCCGCACCGGTGGTAAAGACACATCGATCGAGACTCCGCTTTTCCGAGAACAGCACGAACGGTCCGCGCACGAACGGGCGATACGACTCGCGGAAGTATTTCTCGGCTTCGTCCGCGCGACCGAGTCGCGCGGCGATCAGCGCGTGCATAGACGCCGTCATCGCCGGACCGGTTTTGATCGGGCGCGGGGCGTGCAGATCGAACGTCTTTTCGGCGGCCGCTTTCGACATCGGGAGTCGCGCGGGGTAGATCACTAACTCGCCGTCGGCTTGCTTAGTGGACCGCAGTTCGTCGGCATCGCGGGCGAGGTACGCCCCTTTTTCCTTGTCGAACGGTAGCGCGATATTCTTCGCCACTTCAGCCCACTTCGGATTGATCGGTCTGCCGACGATCTTCGCCGCCTTGCCCGCCGCCTCCAGGCAGTATTTCGCCAGCGCGTTGGTGTACGTGTTATTGTCCACCTTGCCCTTGTTTTCGTCGGGACCGAACACGCCCTTGATCTCGTATTTGCCGGTCGCGGCGTTCTTTTTGGCACGCGACGCGAAATGATCGGCGACGCCGGAAAGCACCGGGTAGCCGCGCTCCTTGAGCCACGCGGCGTCGCCGGTCGCCAGGAAATACTGCCACGCGGCGAACCCGACGCCCGCTGTGACGTGTCGCTCGGTCGAAAACCCGCTCGGCGCGGTTTCCTTGCCGGTGCTCGCCGATTCCCAGGGGTAATCCGCGCCCGCGAACCCCTGCGCCTTCGCGATGGCGCGCGCCTCGGGCAGATGCTTGTGCCGGTAGTCGAGCAGGTTTTTCGCCGCGTCCGGGTACTGCGCGAGCAGAGCAGGGAACATCCAGATGTCGGCGTCCCAGAAAATATGCCCTTTGTAGAAGTTGCCCGACAACGCTTCCGGGGCGACCGAGCCGTCCCCGCCGACGCGCACGGATTGCAACAGGTCGAACGTCAGTTTATTGACCAACTGCTGGGCTTCGGGGTCGCCGTCGATAGTGATGCCCGCCGAAGCCCAACGTTTCTCCCAAACGCGGGTGTGCTCGGCTAAAAGTGCGGCGTACCCGGCGGCGAGCGCGGATTGGGTCGCTTTTGCCGCCTCCTCTTTCGCGCCTTGCTCGGTAGACGTCTCACTCAAAGCGTAAACGGCGGTGAACGCGTCGGTCGTGCCCGTCTCCGGTCCGTAGGCATAATCTGCGTACACGTAGCGCGTCGGGACACCCGCCGCCCCAGGGATCGCTTCCGCTTTGCCGATCCGGTCGGTCGCGCCGGACATGATTTCGTTTTCCGTGACCCCTTTCGCGTGAATCACGACGACATCGGGTCGCGCCGCCGAAATGAACGCGGTCACGGTGCGCCGGTCGTACTCCGTGGTAAGGACGCCGCTCTTCATGTCCAGCGTCTGCTTATAGGGTTCGTTCGGTTTCGGGGCGGCGATGGCCGGGATGTGCCCGGCGGGAACCGGCTTCAAGACCTCCTGGGCGTCGTACAACCCGGCTCGATAAACCACCCCTTCTTTTTCGCCAAAGCCTCCTTCGCCGAACGTCGCCCCGAGGGTGCCGCTTGACAGGTAGATGTCCTGATTCCCGCGTACCGCGTTCACGTTCGTCGTTGTCAGTTGCCAGGGATCAGTCTCTTTAAACGCCCCCGTCGCGGCGGCGTCCTTGTTTCTGTTGACGGACGAGGGTGACATCGTTTCGGACGCAGTGTTTTTCGTGCCTGGACAACCGACTGTCACGATTCCCGCGAAAAACGAGACGACAGCGAAGTAGAAGATCCGGAAATATCTAGATGTCGCGTAACGTATCATAGTTGACTCGGTTAAAAAATTTCGTACACAGTTCGTCGAAAAAGGCGCGACTCCGCCTCGACATTCCCATACAGCAGACGTACCGGAGTGGGCGGGTATCACATACCCTTCGGGCCGTTACTTTGCCGGTTACGCTTGTTAATTCAAGGGCGTAGTTCGGATGCTGCGGAACAGGCTGATCTGCGTGATGCTCAGGTTCGCGGGGCCGAAGCCTCCCCCATCGGGCATGGAGCGTATCTCGATCGCGTCCGCCCGCCCGTTTGGACTAAGGAGCAGGGAACCGAACCCTGGGTAGGGTATCTCCGCCGCCTCGCCTTGCTCGACGAAACCGGTCGCGGTTCGCCGCAACGCAACAACGCGGTAATTACCGGGAGCGCCGAGGGCGACGTAATCATCATACCGCACCACGATGGCATTGACGGGGTCGACTGTGGTCTCGGTTGGGAGTGCGATCCTTAAACGCCGAGTCTGCGGATCAATTATGAGTGGTCTGGGTAAACCCAGCGACTGACCCGACAAGACTATGCGGCGTAGCCCGCTGGCATCAGGCGTGTGAGCGAACAACTTATACCCGCGCCTACGCAACGCTGCTATCCCCAGTACGGCCGATTCCTCGTTGGGATTTACACCGTTACTGAGTGCCACGAGTACCGGGAGCGGAGCACCTGCGTTCGCGTACTCCCGGAACTGTGTCATCATCCGTCGCCTGGACTCGCCCATTATTTTTCCATCTTCCCAGTTAGCGGGGAAGAGTGTCACCGTTAGCGCGAACAGTACGACCGGGATGAAACGGAATGGAAAACTATCACGCTTTGCCGCTACGGCAACGAAATAAAGGCCTATAAGCACCTGAGCCGATAGAATGCCGTAACGTGGAATCAGACCTGCCCCGGTCCCCATCACGGCTCGCCCTTTGCCGACCGCGATCGCCGACAAAAGTGCCCCCCCAACGACGACCATTGCCCATAAGATTTGCCTGCGCGTCTCGGTGGGAATACTCGGCTGCCGCAACGCGGTCACAGCCGCGACGCAAGTGACCCCTACGAAAGTGGGCACCAGGGCGATCGTAAAAAATTCGTTCGGGGTGGGCGAAGGGATACGCGCCAGAGTCCACCCCCCCGCTATCGATACGAAAAACAGCCCTCCCGCGAGAGTAATGCGTTTCCAGTACGGCAGACGGGACATAGAAAGAAGAGAGATCCCTGCCGACAAACCCACAGCGGCACAGACGGTCGTGATTCGTAAAGAGCGATTGTTCTCAAGCACAGGGTGTATCCCGCGTCCGAATCCGATGGACAGATAGTTCAGACTGGTCCGTGCTATCGTCCGTAGAGTAACAAGAGAGCCCCCTGTAGGAGCAGGCGGATTGAGCCCGCGGAAGTAGAGAAGAATCAGAGCCGCCACAGCAAGTCCGGCACCCACGCTAAACCATCCTCCCGTCTTATCCCCGCTGCCACGCAGTGTTGCGACACCTATAGCGACCAGATAAACCCCGCCCAGGGGAGCGTATACGATGCCGTTGCCTCCTGTCAGGACGAGCGCGATCAAGAGCAGGGATAGACAGAGCAGGTAAGATCGGGAGAGCCGACCCGTTGAGGTCATCGATTTGCGGGTCGATGCGACGAACAGCAGTAGGGCGATCCAGAAGACCCCTACAAAATACTGGGTCTGAAATGCCCATGTCAGGTTCTCCCAGTGCCCGGTATTCAACAGCAGTAGTGGAAAAACAGCGTCTGTCACCGACCAGCGGTACCCGACTGATCCCGAGCGTATCCTCCCTATCGCAAGCAAGAGTAGTAGACAGGACGCGCCGAGCAACAAAACGTTAAAGAACATCACCGACCTGAAATTAAGCTCGGATAGCTCCAGGACCGCGAGCGAAAGGGCACGCGGTAGCACTATCCGGTGCTCGTTCCACGGACTCCAGAACCAGCTCCAGGTGACGGGGTAGAGTCCCGACATCCGAGGAACGGTACCCTCCCATTCATCCCAATAAGGTAGGTCCACGCCGTAAAGATATACGAAGCGGATCACGTGCAGGAATGTGGCGGCGCAAATAAACCAGACGAAAAACGGAGTAAACCAGGGCGGGATTTTCATTTTAAGGCACATACAGACCGAAGATCATCGCGCCTTCGGCGCGTATATAAGGCAAACGTCATCTTTATAGACTGGCGTGGGAGCGAAGCCCAAATCCTTTACGAGCGAGGCGTACGCGGCGTCCTGTGTGAGGGCGAGTCGCCGTGGCTCGTTAGCCAGGACTAGCACCCCAATGCCGCCCCCTTCCATTTGCAACCGCTTGATTGCATCACGCGCCCCCGGTTTATCCGGAGCGTTATAGGCGTTCCAGCCCGGCATCATCAGGGCGCGGCGACCCGCGTACAGCGGCAGTTCCGCCGACCAGTCGAAGCCGAAACCGAGGATCGCCTTGTCCGGGGGGCAGACATCTCGCACCACAGAAACCACCTCCGGCAGGAAGCGCGACGACGATTCCTGCGCGGGGCGGTAGCGCGTCGTATAGGTGCGGTACTGCATCACGAAGCACAGCAAAAGCGCGAACACCCCGGCGACAGGACGCCAGTTTCGTTGTAGCCGGTCTCCGGTACCTGGTGTCGTGTCCTTGTTTTCGAGCAATCCCGCGATCAAACAGGCGACCGCGGCGATCAGAAACAGCCCGCTCCCGCAGGCGTAGTAGTTGTGGACGCGGTAAAGATTCGTGAAGATCGCTGGACCGATCAGATACGCCGCGAAACATGCCGCACCCATTCGCCGCCACCGCGCGGACACCGCGAAGAACAACGGCAACACCAACAGCAATACCGGCAAGCCGCCGACCGTGTCCCAGACGTTGAAATCCGCGATGTCGTACCAGGTGCGCGGGTCGCGCCGCATTTCCGTCGTGCCGAAGTTCCATTCCCGTAGCGATTCGGACGTAAGCATGACGCCGACCAGATTCTGGTTCTTTACGCCGTCTGCGAAGCGCGTCCACAGATACGTCGGAACCACGGGGGCGGCTAACAGAACCCCCGCTCCGATCAGAAGCAGATAGGGGATGCGGCGCGTCGTGCGCACGACTCGCACCGCCGCCGCCAGGCAGATCAGACCCGCGAGCAAGCCAACGGGCGGGAATGTGGTCGCCTTCGTCGCCGCGCACAGCGAACCCGAGAGGACGGCGGCAACGGCGAAACCGACCATCGCGCCCCCGCCTCGTTTCTCGCCGGAGTCGCTGTCGAAGCAACGGACCCACGCGGCGACGAAGGCGAGGTACGAAACGCCGAGAAACAGTGCCGTGGTCTCGATCATCACCGTGCGGGACCAGAAAATGTACAGCGGCGACATCAGCGACAGGATCAGGAACACCGTCGCGGCGCGGCGCGGGACGCGCAGGAGATGCAACAGCCACGCGCCCATCCCGAGCGTACCGCCGTAGGCGAGTATGCCGACCACGCGGGCGGTCGCTATCGGCGGGGCGTGGAAAACGCCCGCCAGACGTGCGCAAGCAACTTGATACAGGGGAAACTCGAACGGGACCGACCAGGGATAGCCCACTACCGGGGTTTCGTAGCGGAGCACGGGACCGCCGCCCAACAAGGCGACCACCGACAACGCCGTCTGTGCCTGCCGAAACCCGTGCATGTCGGAAACCTCGGGGTTGCCCAGGTTGCGCAGAACAGAGCGAACGAAGAAAAGCCCGGCAAGGAGGACCAGGCAGATCAAAAGGGCGCGTATCAGAGAATCCCGATGAATCGGGCGGGAAACGTTTTGCATAAAATGTCAGGGGATCAGAGGGTTTCGATAATCACTTCACCGTCCGCGACGGCATCTATCGTGATCTGTGTGCCGAGTAAAAGCCCCGTACCGAGGAGCGCGTTGCCTTCCAGGGCGATGGCTTCCACGGTGCGGACGCGACCAAGCCAGAGGATCGTGAGTCGGTAAGAGGGACTGACGATCATTTCCCCACTGGCAATTTGATGAACCTGCGGGGCTTGTTTATCGGCGTCAAGCCGCCCTATAACGCGAAGCGGGAGCGACAAGTCACCATTGAAACCGGTGTCCAAAATAAACTCCAGCGTGAGCGTGTCGCCTCCGGTGGGTAATTCCACTTCCACGCGGGGCATTTTGGCGCGAAAAACGCCGATCTCCCGTGCGCCGCTCATGGTGTTTCCATCCGTATCGGCTTGCGCCCGATCATGGCACGCGCCAGCATCAGCAAGTCGGTTTCGGGTCCGATAGTCATGGAAATACCGTTCGGCGTCCCGTATTTTTCATGGAACAGACGACGCGCTTCCGGCGGATCGTCCGCGATAATATACTCGCCGGTATCCACGTTGATTGCGACCGCTTTGCCGTTGTGCGCGGGTTCGAGAATCGATTTCAGATGCTCGTTATAAATGGTGACGCCGCGCCGCGCCAAATCATCGAAGGAAGCGTCGGTCTCGGGACCGATAATGCGCGACATCGAAATAGTTCGCGGCGGGTACTTTTCGCGTAATAATCGGCGGGCGTCGGGCAGATCATCGGCGACCACGTACTCACCGGTTTCGACGTTGATCGCGACCGCTTTACCGTTCTGCTCCGGTTCTAAAATCGCTCTGAGTTTCTCCTCGTAGATGGCGAGACCACGCCGCGCCACGTCGTCGAAAAGGGCATCGCCAGTCGCAGGGGTGTTCTGCGTTTCCATGCGAAAAGTATACCGTTCTCCGAAAGAAACCGCGAACCCCACGCCGCACCCGGGTGCAAGTCAAAAATATGGTGAGGGAGTAATCTCTCCTCTTTCGGACTCCCACCCCCTAACCCCCTCCCTCAATCCTTGAGAGAGGGGGGACCGC
>JAYULM010000386.1:0-2454 GCA_043763605.1 Armatimonadota bacterium
CAGAATATCGACCGACTTGCCCTCGGGGTTGACGTAGCGACGCTGGACATACGTGTCCGCCTTGATCTGCTCCATCGTCACCGGGTCGATCTCGACATCGCCTGCTGCCTGCCAGTTACCGACCGCCATCGGGATCAATTTGACATCCGCTATTTCGCCGCTCGGTTCCGGGCGCAGTTCCCAGAACGTGCCGAGCGCGAACGTGACCACCATCAGCGCGATCACGACCCAGTATTTCGGTGCGTACGTGTAGCCCAACGGTTTGTTTAGTGTGGCGACGCTCACGCGGCTACCTCCTGTGTTTTCGTTTTCGCGGCTTCGTGGGCGGCGTCCGCCCCAGTCGCCCATTCCATCAGTCGCCCGATGGAGATCAGAATCCCGAACGCGATGATGAACAGCATCGGTGACGACCAGGAGTGGAACGCGTGAACCGCGAAGTCTTTATCATAGTACGCGCCGAGTAAAATGATCAGCGAAATCCGGGTCAGGTTCGCCGCCAGCGCAATCGGGATCGCGCACATGAACAGCACCCATTTCCAGCCCAGTTTCAAGCGGGTCAGGAACGCCGTGATCGCGTGCAGTGCCTTGATCGCCATCAGCGAGTGCAGACCGGAGCACGGGTCGGCGACTTCCAGCATGATGTGCTCGTAGCCGCGCGGCTGGTTGAACTCCAGGTTCATCCCCGCGCCGTATACGTCCACGCCGAACAGATGCCCGATAGCCTTCGATCCCGTCGTCGCCAGCATGCGGAGCGGGAACGAAACCACCTCGGTGAAGCCGCCCGGGATCGGGATCATGAACAGCAGGTACGCAATCGGGAACGCCAGTTCGCGGAGCAGTTGTGTGCCCAGGAAATGCCAGACGGCACCGGCGACGAAAAGCGGTATCGAGAGCGGTGACGGTCCGTTGAGGTCCATCGCTTTCTCGAACAGGTGCAGAAGCATCGCGACCGCCATTACGGCGATCCCGCCCGGGTGCGACTTGACCGGGATGCGTAGCAGTTTGTCGCGCATCATGTATGTCACGCCCAGCGCGATGGGGATGATCAGCCAGCCGTGTTGCGCCGCCGGGTCGGTGTTCCAGCGCGGGATCAAAAACTTCGCGAACGTCGTCGCATAGACCGCGATGAACAACACCCCGACCGCGATCAGCATCGGGATATTCAGCGGCGCGTTCCCGGCGGCGAACGAACCGGACGGCGCGGGCGCGGGCAGCGCGGACTGTTCCATTTCGCGGTTTGCCTCCGGCACGGCGGCTTGCGGCTGCGCCTCGCTTTCGGTCGGTGGCACCGGGATCGGCTTGGAGGGCGCGTCGGGCGCGCCGTTGCTCAGGGTCGTGTTCGTGAGATCGTTCATAGTTCCTCTGTTGCGTCGGCACCCCCCGACGCCCGTGCGCTCCGGGCATGGTAGACACCGACGACATAAAGGGTGTCGTGGACACCGTCGGCGTCAAGGTCGCGCAGTTCGTAGTCGATAAACCACGCGCTACTGTTCCGCCCGCCCGTGCGGTACAACACCCGGTATCTATTCATCCCCAGCGGGCGATTCGGTGCCAGCGGACGGCGTAACGCCCCCTGCCCGCTCAAACGCTCCGCTTCGATCTGCGCCTCGCGCTGAATCCCGCCCAGCCAGCGTTCCGCGACTTCAAACCCGAAGTGCGCCAGCCACTGATAGCCGTCATACAGTTCGGCTTCACCCCGGTCGGAGTAAACGACTTCCAGCGGCGGGAGCATCGCGGCTTCGGCGTCGGTCATTTGCGCCCGTGCTCGGCGGCGTACCGGGCGCGAATCCGTTCGGCGACTTCCGGCGTCGTGTGACCGCGCCTCCCGGACGCCATCTGCGCTTCGGCGGCGTCGAAGGCATCGCGCTCACGCCGGTTATATTCGTCCCGTTCGCTCTCGGACAGGGTGTTCCACCAAGCCCCTTCCCAAGCGAGATCATCGGCGAAGCGAGTCGTGATCGCTTCCGGCGTTGCCGCTGGCGGCTTCCCTTCCGCGAACGTCGGCGCGGCGTTGTCGGCGGTCGCGAAATGGTTGCGCAACATTGTGGTTATAATGGATTCGGGCGACGTGCCTTGCGATACGGCTTCGGCGTCGAGTTCGGCAAGCACGTCGGCGGGAAGTTCCAGGGCGAGAGACATAGGCTATTTCTCCGGTCGGTTTCCATTATATCCCGATTTGTGCGAACCGACTCACTCGGGCATGGCTAAAACTTCGTCGAACATTCGCAGGTAGTCGGGGTAATGCGCACGGCTCGCCGGATATTGCTGGATCACGGTATCATTGCGCTTCCTCCGCCTATAGAACCCGTCTGAAGTTTTTGCGAATCAATACAGCCGCCTCAGAATCAGTCGGATGAAGCACAGGCGGATGGCGGCAATGCCCGTCGTCAATTTACTCTCACCATTCTTCCAAAGGAGACGACACTTGTCGAGCCAAGCGTTCGACCGTTCCAC
>JAYULM010000387.1:0-8679 GCA_043763605.1 Armatimonadota bacterium
CGTTGGCGTTCGATTCGTTTTGGTTTTTCACATTCTCCTTTTCGATACTGAACGCCAATTGCCTTCAATTTTCCAATCCCTATTTTTGAAAGAGGCTCCGCTTATCGTTTTTTCACCTCTGGACGTTCGTCCCGTTTCCGTTGATTCACGCGATCACGTTCGGACGACCGGCGAAACTGCCGAGGTCGATTCCCTTTCGATAAGTTGCGGTTGCAACCGTGTCGGGCGATGCACCTTCCCCGGTTCCCCGCCTGTCTCCAGAGCGGCGTTTATGTCGGCTAGTAAAAGGCGAACCGCCTCGGCACCGATCTCTCGCAGTGGCTGACGTACCGTCGTCAGTGCGGGTGTGATTTCACGCGCTGACGGCATATCGTCAAACCCGACCACGGACAAATCCTGCGGCACACGCACATTCAGTGTCCGGCAAACGGCGATGATCGCCAGTGCCAGATTATCATTCCCAGCAACGATGGCGGTCGGCGGCATCGGCGACGCAAGCAACCGGGGTAGGATGTCCGGCACCGTCGCCGCGTCGTACGTCGCCGTAACGATGTACTCCTCCGGCACCGCTGGCAGACCGAATTTGCGCCCGGCATCCATAAACCCCTGCCGCCGCTCGGTCACGCTGGCGACGTTCGCGTTCCCGGTGACATGTGCAATTCGCGTATGACCCAGTCGCACGAGATGCTCCACTGCCAGAAAAATCCCCCGTTCATTATCGACATCCACCGACGGAACGTGCGCGGGACATTCCGCCGGGTCCGGCGACACTGCGACCAGCGACAGCGGCAACGCGGATAATGCGGGCAACATGTCGGTGTCGGTGAGCGGCGCGACGAGGATCACGCCATCGGTGCGCCGGTTCCGGAACGTTGGCGCGGACTCGCTGGCGTTCACCCAGGTTTCGGTAAACAGCAGGACGTTGTAGCGGTGCATTGCTGCCTCCCCCATAATGCCCTGTAACAAAGCGGTCGCGTACGGGTTCCCGATTGCTTGAGTCGGTTCCAGAATACCGAACTGAACCCCAAGACAGTAGGTTTTGCGGGAGGCGAGACTGCGCGCGACCGCGTTCGGGTAATAATTCACCTCCTCGGCGGAAGCGAAAATGCGCCGCCGCGTCGCCTCGGAGACCTGTGTGTTGGAACGCGCCCCGTTGATCACGGCGGATACGGTATAGGGACTCACCCCGGCGAGCGAGGCGACATCTTTCAGCGTCGGTGCTTTTCTCACGGTTCGTTCCGCTTTCTGTTTAGATTCAAGGCACATATCTGCGTCGTTTTGTAAAGACCAAAGGTTTGGTTATCAGCGTCGCGGTTTAACCAAACCTTTGGTTTGATGAATTTGTTATACAACAGGATGTGCGTGTCTGTCAAGAAAGATCGGTCAAAAGTGCCCCGGAGTCCCCCGGTCGGGGAGCGTGAGCGCGGCGGTCACGGGTGTGCCGCTTCTGCCGTATCGCGCTCCGGGCGGTTCGGGGCGGTGCGGAAAACGTTCGGCGAGGTTGCCGACGCCGCGTTCGCGGGGAAGATCAACCGCGCGGAGTCGGGGTCGGGGGTGCGCGCGTTTTGCTGGAACGCCGCGCGCACCCGCAGTTCGGCGAACAGTTGCACCGCCGCGACGACCGCATCCTCGTACGCCAGCGGATTTTTGAGCATGATCTCGCGCCGGTGCGGCACGACCAGTAAATCCGGCGACAGGAGCGATTCGTAGCCGTCCGTGATCGGCATCCACGCCGAAACCCACCAGCACCGCCCGGCGTCGCGGTCCTCGCGCTTGCGCGGCGGGATCAGCGACAGCGCGACGCAGTGATTCCCATCCCCCAGACGGAAACCGCCGAGTCGGTTCGGTCCGTCTATTTCCACCGTGCGATCCATCCCTACCGCGCGCAAGCCCGTCTGAAGTGTCTGCCGCAGTTTTTCGTATTCCCCGTGTAACATTTCCCTTGCCTCCCACCGCCCCACTACATATGACTACGCGTGTCGGCATTTGTTTCGTTTCCGGCGTGGGGAATTTTATTTACACCGACGCCCCCCGGGTTTTCGTCAATCGGAGCATCGCTTCGGTGTCGGGTCGGTGTAGATGGGGACAGCAAGTACCGCCGAACGGCAACAGTTTCCCGGGATTGAGTAAGCCGTCGGGGTTGAACGCGCCGCGCACTTTCGCCATCGTATCCAGATCGTCGGGCGTGAAGATGAGGTCCAGAAAGTCGCGCTTCTCAATCCCGATGCCGTGCTCCCCGGTCAGCGCGCCCCCGGCATCCACACAGGCGCGCAGGATCTCGCCCCCCGCCGCGATGACCCGCTTCACTTCCTCGGGATCGCGCTCGTCGAACAGCACGACCGGGTGCAGGTTGCCGTCGCCCGCATGGAAAACGTTGGCGATCCGCAAGCCGTATTTCGCGCCGATGGCGGCGATCTCGCGCAGGATGTGCGGCAGTTTTGTGCGCGGCACGACGCCGTCCTGCGTACAGTGCGACGGCGCGAGACGCCCCAATGTGCCGACCGATTTTTTGCGCGCGGTCCACAACCGGGCGCGGTCGGCGGCGTTTTTCGCCGCTTCGATACGCACCGCGCCCGACTCTCGGCAGATGCCAGAGATTTTCTCGGCTTGTCGGTCGATCCCCGCCTCCGCGCCGTCCACCTCGATCAGCAGGACCGCCTCGGCGTCGGTCGGCAACCCGAGTTTGTAGGCGGCTTCGACGGCTTGCAGAATCGTCTTGTCGATCATCTCCAGCGCGGCAGGCAAAATCCCGGCGGCAATGATCGCCGAGATCATCGCGGTGGCATCGTCAATCGAGTCGCACACCACGAGTAGCGTCCGCACGGCGTCCGGGGTTTTGACGAGTTTCACGGTCGCCTCCGTCACCACCGCGAGCGTCCCTTCCGATCCCGTGACCAGACCGACCAGATCGTAGCCGGAATCGTCGGCGGACAGTTCCATGACTTCACCGTCCGGCAGAACGATCTGCACCGCCAGAATATGGTTCACGGTGACGCCGTATTTCAGTGTGTGCGGTCCCCCGGCGTTGTTGGCGATGTTGCCGCCGATGGTCGAGGCACCCTGCGACGACGGATCGGGCGCGAACTGGTATCCCTCGCCCGCGACCGCTTTGGTGAGATCGATATTGACCGCCCCAGCCTGCGCGCGCAACCGTCGGTTGGGCAGATCGACAGAAAGAATCCGGTTCATCCGGGAAAGGCACAGGAGTACCGCGTCGCCGCCCGTGGTCGAGCCGCCCGAAAGCCCGGTCCCCGCCCCGCGCGGGACTACCGGGACTCCGTGCTTGTGACAGGTCCGGAGGATCGCCGATACTTCCTCCGTGGAGCGCGGCAGGGCGACGATGCCGGGGAGCGATTTTTCGAGCGTGTACGCGTCCGAAGCATACACGGCTTTCTGAGCGTCGGAGGAGCGGAGACCGTCGATTCCGAGAAGGGCGGTCAGTTCGGCGATGCAGGGGGGGGGAAAAGTTCGGGGTTCCATTGGTGTGATTGTATCGGGTTTTGATGCGGACGCTGAAGGGTTCCGGTGTAAGCCTTCGGCTGTAGACGCTTCGCGTCGGGAAAGCGGCGGGTTCCCCCGCAAGCCACACGCCCCGGCGACGCGAAGCGTCTACAGCCGAAGGCTTACACCGGAACCCTTCAGCGTCCGCATCAAAACCGCGTCACCGCAACCGGCTGGTGCGTCCGCGCCGACTCGTACGCCGCCGTGACGACTTCCACCGCGCGCAAGCCATCCTCGCCGGTCGCGATCCCGACGACTTCGCCCGTGGTCACGGCGTGGACGAACGCCGCGACCAGTCCGGTGTCGATCCCCGAGCCGTAGCCCACGTAGCCGATCTTCGCCGACGACTCGCTGTACAACGTCGCCGACTGCGCGAACATGTCCATCTCCACACTCGCCTTCGTGCCCTGCACCGCCATCGTCACATCGCCCCACGTCGGGAAGGTCTGCCGGGGGCGCGACCAGGAACAGTCAATCGTCGCGAACGCACCGGAGGCAAACTCCAGCGTCACGATACCGGTGTCGTCGAAATCGCCGGGCAGCAGTCGGCTGTCGGCTTCGCAGAAAACGCGGGTCACTTCCGACTGCAAAAGCACCCGGAGCAGGTCGGTGACATGAACCGTGTGGTCCATCACCGCGCCACCCCCCGATAAGGCAAGGTCCACGAACCAGCCCCCCGGACATTTGCCCCGGTTCGTGCCGCGCACCGCGAGAATGTCGCCGAGGTCGCCCCGGTGCGCCGCCTCTTTAAGCGTCTGGAACGCGGGCGAGAAGCGGCACGGGAACGCGGTAAACAACGGCACGTTCGCGGCGACACAGGCGTCGATCATCGCCCGCGCATCGGCGGGCGTGGTCGCGAGCGGCTTTTCGCACATCACCGCCTTCCCCGCCGCCGCCGCTGCTTCGGTCAATGACCGGTGGTGCAAATTTTCCGAGCAAACAATGACCGCATCACAGACCGCCAGTAACGCGTCCCGTTCGGAAAACGCGCTTGTGCCGTACTCGGCTGCCTTCGCCGCCAGCCGAGCCGTGTCCGCGTCCCAGAGTCCGACCAACTCCGCGTTAGGATGCGCGTTTACTTCCGCCGCGTAACTATCGGCGTGCAGATGCGCCGTGCTCAGTATTCCGATTTTCAGCATATTCGATTCCTTTAAGGTTTCTAACCGCCAAGACGCCAAGTTCGCCAAGGTGGGAGTAGGAGAAGAGAGTTTGAAGTTTTTCACTTCGCGGGCTACCGGGACGGCTTGTCGCAACCGGGAAGCCCCAACTCAAAACCTCTTCTTTTTCTTCTCTTACCTTGGCGGACTTGGCGTCTTGGCGGTTCAAATCTCCACGGCGTTCCCGGTGTGGGCGGACTCCATCGCGGCGAGGGCGACCGCGACCGCGCGGCGCGCGTCGGCGGGCGGGACCGCGACCGGCGCGTCGCCGCGCACGGCGGCGGCGAAGGACAGAACCTGTTTGTAATACGGATCGTCCGCCGGGGACAGGGGCGCGTTCATCAGGGAGACGGTGGCGTCCGTTCCGGGGCGTGTTCCGGTGACGAGTGACCGGGCGGAGCGCGAATCGTGCGTCAGCAGTCCCGCGTCTCCCGCGATCTCGAACGCGGTATGAAAGCCTGTCGGCTCCCCCCAGACGCCTTCAACGTGGGAGATCACGCCGGAGTGGTGGCGCAGGGTGAGCAGGGCGTACTCGAACCCGGGCGACCTGGTTACCCGGGCGAACACCCGCGCGACCGGACCGAAGCACCATTGCAGCCAGTCGAGGTCATGGACAACCAGATCCGCGATCACCCCGCCGGACTGTTCCGTGTCGGCGAACCAGGCGGTTTTCGGGAACGCCCCCGCGCGGCGCGTTCGCGCGATTGCCGGGGTGCCCACCGCGCCCGCGTCGATCTGCTGTTTCGCGAGAGCGTACTCGGGAAAAAAGCGCGTGACATGTCCCACGGAAAGGCGCACGTTCGCGCGCGTCGCGGCGTCGGTGATCGCGTCGCAATCGGCGAGTGACAGTGCCATCGGCTTTTCGCAAAGAACGTGCTTGCCCGCGTTGGCGGACGCTATGGCGATCTCTTTATGAAGATGTGTCGGGACGCACACGTGCACCACCCGGACTTGCGGATCGGCGACGAGTTCGGTTGCGTCGGCATACTCCATCGCGCCGGGGTAGGCTCCGGCGAGGTTTTCCGCCGCCCCATTGTGCGTGTCGGCGACGGCGACGACTGCCGCGCCGGGCACCCTCGCCCAGAAGCGGGCATGTCGCGAGCCGATGTTTCCCGCGCCGACGATACCTATTCCCAATGTCTCCATAATTGCTCCGATATTCCTGTGATCGTGCTGTTAGCATAATCGAACCGCGCTGTTTTGGCAAGCGGTTGGGCGACGTTCTCGGTACAATATGCCATGGAACTGGCACGCCTTCCTTTCTTCGACGCACTCGCGGACGCCAACACGATCCTGCTCGCCGGGGCAGGCGGCGGGTACGATATTTTCGGCGGGTTGCCGCTCTATTTCGCCCTGCGCGCCGCAGGAAAGACGGTGCATCTCGCCAATCTTTCGTTCACGCACATCTACGCGACGAACGGCAGACGGATCGGTCCCGCCCTGGTGGAAGTGACGCATGAAACCGAAGGGAGTGCCCGCTATTTCCCCGAAGGGCATCTGTGCCGGTGGTTTCACGAGGCGTACGGCGAAGCGATTCCGATCTACTGCTTCGACCGAGCCGGTGCCAAACCCGTCGCCACTGCGTACCAAAATCTGGTGACGGAACTCGGCGGCGTGGACGCCGTGGTTCTGATCGACGGCGGAACCGACAGCCTGATGCGCGGCGACGAAGCCGGACTCGGCACACCGGAGGAAGATTCGGTCTCGCTG
Organism: Armatimonadota bacterium; assembly: GCA_043763605.1. Taxonomy (GTDB): domain Bacteria; phylum Armatimonadota; class Armatimonadia; order Armatimonadales; family Armatimonadaceae; genus JACMIU01. The sequence continues at coordinate 6,369 of JAYULM010000387.1, forward strand.
TACGCGGCGAGCCGGTTGCAAAACGTGGCGACGAAACTGCTGGTCTGCGTCGGGTTCGGGGTCGATACCTTTCACGGCGTCTGTCATGCCCAGTTTTTGGAGTCCGTCGCCGCACTCGCGCGGGAGGGGGCGTTCCTCGGCGCATGGTCGCTTCTGAATGACATGCCCGAAGTGCAGGCGTACCGGTCGGCGGCGGACTATGTCCACGAAAAGATGTTCAACCACCCGAGCATCGTGAATAGTTCGGTGCTCTCTGCCGCAGAGGGGCGGTTTGGCAACTATCACGCGACCTACCGCACGGAAGGGAGCGAACTGTTTATCAACCCGCTGGTGTCGCTTTACTGGGCTTTCCAACTGGACGCGGTGGCGGGTCGCAACCTGTATCTGGATTGGATCGGCGAGACCGAGGATTTCGCGCAGGTCGCGCTGGAGATCATGAAGTTCCGTACGCTGACCCGGGCGAACCAGCGCGACTGGGTTTCGTTACCAATGTAGGGGGTCTGTGGTGAGTAGCGGTTCGGCTGGGGGTTTGATCGGAGCGTAGCGTGAACGCTTCCACTGTGCGCGAAACGAAATCGGCTCCACCGATTTGTGCGATTCGGCGGACGCTCTGTAAACGAATACAATCGGGACGCGTCGGGGTCGATTCGTTTCGGTAAACTTAACAGGCGGCAAAGGGCATTTCATAACCAAACGAGGAAGTTGAAAAGTTTTTCATCTCCCTCGGTCCCCTCTAAACTGACGTGGTCACTTTTTTTCGGCTCCCACGAAGTTTTATGCTATTTTCAGTAAGTACAGGCTTCGGTCTCAAAGTGCCTTGCGCTCTCGCCTGCCCTACTTTTTTCCACGCGGTATGGAATGCCGCATCATCAGTTTGCCTGTCATACCGTGGGGGTGCTGCACCCATTTTGTTTACGACGTTACCTGTGAGATATTTAGTGGTATCCTTTTTGACGAGGACAACAATGTACTTACATTCACTGCTACCTGTCTCAGCCATGTACATTCACCCCTTTCTGCTCAAGATACGAGTCGAGTGCTAAACAACAATCTGAATTTTCTTCAAGATAGAATACCGCCACACGCTCGCTACCATTCTCACGCCACCAGTCTGCCGCCCCGCTATCTTCAAAGCGTTCGAATAGTTCAAGGGTATCTTCAACACCCTCGTAAGGCGTCCCTACAACTTCAGTGCCTCGGATAAACATTCTAAAGCCATAACGTGCCCAAACATAGTATCCTCGCCAGTAAGGATCGCCACCATGCCCCTTTGCCCACAGGCGAATTTCATTCAGCCCAAATTGCCTAAAAGCGCGCACTTGCTTTGCGAAGAGCCGCACTTCCAGTGCTGAAGGTGCTACCTCAGCGACTTGGATCTCTTCAAACTCGACAACACGTGTGTCACCTTCTCTATAAAAAATATAGTCGTGGGTTCCGTTAAACCACTTATACCCCAGATGAAGTTCGAGTAAGTCCTCATCATGCACAGAAATTTCAACTTCAGCCTCGTCTGGTGCAGCGATCAGCTCAGCAATTTCTTCGGGCGCAAATTTCCGTCCAAAAATTTCTTGACAGGCAGCCTCTATCAACACCTGATTTTCTTCGAAGCCTACGACCTTAACAGAAGGTCGGGCGAACATCTCAGCCGACAGTTCATCCATCGATATTTAGTAGAGTTCCTGCGAAATAAGGTTACGCGGTCTTGGGAGCATTTGAGACGGTTTTACGACGAACAAAAATGTCCCCACGAATGCCAGAGTCACCTCACAGGGCAACGTAGAGGCACGGAATTCAGATAAATGACCCGGTATCTATGGGGTCTTATTTCGCATGAACTCTAGTATATCAGGGTGCCAACCAGAGTTGCAACGGCACTAAAGATGTCTGATGACCCGCGCAAACAAGCGCGACTGGGTTTCGCTGGAGATGTAGCGGGTCATGTCGCACCCCTCTCAAAGCGTCCCGTAGAGACGGTCGCCGAAATCGCCGAGTCCGGGCAGAATGTACTTCACGTCGTTGAGTTCCCGGTCGAGGGCGGCGGCGTAAATCGGCACGTCGAGGTGAGCAGAGTTCACAGTTTCGACCCCTTCCGGAGCAGCGACGACACACACCAGCCGGATGTCAACCCCGCCCGCCGCTTTCACGGCGGTGATCGCCTGACACGCTGAGCCGCCCGTGGCGAGCATCGGGTCCACGACGAGCACCGGGCGGTTCGGGGTTTGCCGCAGGTCCGGCAGTTTTTCGTAGTACGCCGACGCCACGGCAGTCGTATGATCCCGCGCCAGACCGATGTAGCCGACCGACACGTCCG
>JAYULM010000388.1:0-8667 GCA_043763605.1 Armatimonadota bacterium
GAAGGTTTGTCAGCCTGTCGTCAAATGTTGGTCGAGGCACAACGAAAGCCCGTTGTTGCCTGACCATTAAATAGACTTTTACTTCACTGAACTGTTACAGTCTTGAGGGAGTTGCTCCTTTCTACCGGAGGCGTGATATAATGCGGCAAAATGCAGCATGGCATTTAGAACGGGGGATGCTTACAGTGAAAGACACCTTTAAGAATGTAAAAGCAACGGCGACCGCTGCTTCGCTTCTCAATCCACTTTTCCTCATGGCTTGCCTGCCTGCAATCTCTTTGTTGTCTGGATGTGGCAATCAATCCTATGGCGCTGCTGCTCTTCTCAAAGATGTGGGACGCAGCGATAAAACGGCTGGAAGAACTTTAAATGGTGTGCGAGTTCCTCTCGGAGCAAAAGAAGCATGGGAAGTTTCCATCAAATACGAAATTAATGCTAGCAAAGCGGCAAAAGATTTCGGTGGGAAAGCATTGTTGACCCAGTTGGTTCCACCCTCTATCAGCAGAGGCACAAGTAGCAACCAGCAGATCGAAGCAACGTTAACTTGCGACGGACGGACCGCTAAAATCGGGAAGGACAGCCTCGGCGATTCCGTAATGATGCTGGAGGTAAACTCAAACAGTGGCACTGCCATTCTGGAGTTTAAAGGCATAGTTTTTAACCGAGACACTCGTCTGATAGAAAATGGCGACGAAACACTGTCGGTATCTGACAGGAAGAAGTTTACCAGACCATACACGGTGAATCACGAGGCTCCCCTTTTTAAGCAATTCATTAAAACAAATCAGCTTCACAAGCTTAAGAATGAGTCAACCATTCAGTACGCTGATAGAGTTCTAACCTGGGTAGCTAAAAATAGAGTCTACGGACAAGAAGGTGATGGAAGAGAGTTGAATGAAGCTCTACTTGTCAACATCAAAGCCATCGACTGCAACGTTTCGTCTGCTTTAGTCGCTGGAATTTGGCGAGAAAGCGGTGTTCCAGTGCAAATTAAACCTCGCGTCCTTGCAAAGTTCGATGGGTCATGGGACTTTCATGCCGACATTGCCTATTACGACAGTGAAAAAAATAAGTGGGTTGGTGTGTCCCCTGCAAGTATTGTAGGTGGGGACCGTGATGAAGTGATATCAAAGGGTTCTTCCTTGGGGGGGGCTAGCCACGGACTTGATATACATCCAGGATACGAGTCAGTCATGGTGGATACAGCCAACGATGTTGATAGGATTTACCAGTTCAAAGGCTGGTCACCTGTTGGTTTAGATTACAACACAGAGAAGCCCACCTCACTTGGAAGTCAGCATGGACAAGTGGGTGACCCCGAATTCAAAATAACGCATAAAATTACTCCGCTAAAACTTTAACGAGCAGTTTTAGTAGACCCGCCTTCTGAAACAGGGCTATCCTGTTCATTGGAACACGAATCGTCTCGGATAGAGCATGACATCACTCCGGAATAAGTTTGGCGTCAAAGGAACGACAGGGGAGCGATCTATAGGGTCGCTCCCCCGTCCTCGTTTTGGTATTCCGTTGTGCCTTTTACTCCACTACGTGCGGTGCCTCGCAGAGGTGCGGGTATCAACGTTAGGACTCATCAAGAATTAAACTCCCTATGTTTTGTATTACTCGGAGGGGCATTTATACCCAAACATAGGGAGTCTAATTCTTGATGAGTCATTAGGGTTGCTCCTTTCGACCTGAGGCATGCGATAATACGGTCAAATGAAGCTGGCACCAAAAATGGGGACAGTCAAATTCGATATAGTATGAGGTAGTTTCAAAAAGGGCATCGCTCCTGAGTGTTTGATCGCTACCATCTCGGAGGATTGACCGCATCGTTTCCTCAGTTGAAACGCGTTCCTCTCTGACACGCCTTCCCCCGTCATCAAAACCGTCTGTCCCGGTCCGTCCGGAGGACGTTCGGCAACGCAGTTGCCCACAGACGTGGGTTTCAACCCGCGTGTCGGAGAGGAACGCGTAAGCAACCAGTCTATAATTGCCCTGATGCCCCACCCAGGTTCATGGCACGCCTGTGAGGGAACTGGCGGTTGGCATCGATTGTGCCGGGTTCAAATATAGATTTTGTACGTCGGCGTACCGAGCCACAAGCCGAGAAGCGACCATAACGCCCCGACCGTGTAGTCCCCCAGTACCAGACCGAGAAAGAACGGCACCGCCCGCTTGTGCGCCTCCATTCCTCCGTAGCGCGTGATACAGAGTTTCGCCAGCCACGCCACGAAGACACAGAACCAGAAGTAGTTCATCGCGTAGGAGATGCCGAGCGCGAAGCCGGTCGGGTGCAGGGGCCACCACAGGAACGCCTGCCGCAGGTAGGTCAGCGCGCCGACGACAACCAGCCCGCCGATGAAAAAACCCAGACTCTGTTCCGCCGGTCGTTGCCCGTTCTGTAGCCATGCCGCCAGTTGCCCGAACGCCTCCTGCCCTACCCACCACTTGTATCCCGCCGCCTTCGCCTGCGCCCCGGCTTCGTATGTCAGGAAATAGTTCGCGGCGAACGCGGTCAGTAGCGACGCCACCGCCGCCAGCGCGAACACGCCGATCAGCGGCGCGAACGGCATCCGTCGCCCTTCCGCCATCTTGAAGCCTTCCAGGAAGTTCGGCATCGGGTGGCACCGGTAGCCCCGGTTGAACCAGTACATGCTCTGCATCCCGATCAGCGAACTGTCGCCGATGGCGCGCGTCCCGAGGAGCGTCACCAGAATGTCGCCGGGCTTGACGAAAACGATCTCGTGCGGTGTCCCGAACTCGGCGCGGACGCGAGTGATCGCGAGGGACAGCGCGAAAAAGATGCCGAAAAACGCCGCCGCCGCCCAGAAGGCGATCCCAAGGAAATGGCTCCAGACGAACAGGAAAACGCCCCCGACCGCGAGTCCCACGAACGCCGCGCGGTAGCGGCGGTCCTCGGCGGGGTCGTCGTCGGTCTGGAACGAGCCGCGAGCGGTCGCGGTACTGCCCCACGCGCGGTCGAACGCGTATGCCAGGTAGTTGCGGTTCGCCCACAGGATTACTGCGGTGACGCCGATCCACGCCCCGGCGGAAATCTCTTTCAGGTAGGGCCAGCCCTGCCCCGCTGACGGTCCATCCAACCCGGTCGCGCGCCCGAAGACGAAGTAGGCGCGGGCGAACAGATACGAGAACCAGCACGAGAAGGCGAGGTCGAGCGGGATGAGATACGCCAGACCGATGGCGAACGGGTAAAGCGAGGATTGCATGCCGTAGGTGCGGATCGCGTTCCACGGCGGCGCGGTGAAGTGTTGCCCGACATCGTACAGTTTGATCCAGGGGTTTTCCGGCACCTGCGGATACAACTGGTGTATCCCGTTGATCAAGCCGATGGTGAAAGCGACGGCGAAGCCGGTCCACATCAACCCGTTCCTGAAAAACGCGCCGCCCGGTTCGGTCATCAGGAGCGGCAACTGGATGATCGGGAACGCCAACTTTTCGTTCTCGGTCCATGCCCGGCGCACGATTACCGTGATACACACGAACAACGCCGTGAGCACGAGAAAGAACACGCCCCACAGCGTGAGCGGCACGATCCAATGCACCCAGTAACCCGTCGCAGTCGCTGCCGGGACGTTGCCGCGATACCAATACGTCAGGGCGTCGGGGTCCGACACGAACAGGAATCGGGGAAGACGGTCGATGAATAACTCCTGCCAATCGTTGCGCGGCGCGAAGTAGTACGGGTGCGTGATCTGCCCGAACAGGTTCTGGAGCATGTCGTGCCCGGCGAACGTGTTCGAGATCACCGCCATCAGGTAGGCGACCAGCAGTTCCTCCTGACGGAGCGCGAACCGCCGCAGGAACGGCACACGGTTTGCCACGGCGTTCCCCGCGACCAGCACCAGCAACAGAAAAATCGGCGTGATGAAAAGCGGGAGCGAAGAGCCGTCGAGCATATAGTAGCGCACTTCGACCAGCGTCACCCAGAGGACGTTCAAAATAGTAAGTATCAAGCCGAGACAGACGGACCGCAGGGATATACCGGACGGCGGCGGCGGCGGCTTCGGAGGAGCGGATTCGGCGGCGATTTCACTCATGGTTGAGGGGCATTATACGGCAAAATTGCGCTCCGTAAAAACATCCGGACCGCGACCGGTTCACGCGGTTTGCATCCAATGCTGTGGCTTTGGCAATCCGCTTGCGCTTCGTGGTATCCTACGCAGGCATAGCCCGGTTGAAAACAGTTAGCGCGACAGGTTTGATTCGTCGGCGTTTTGGGAACTAAGTCCGCTTCTGTTTCGGTCTATAAGTGCGGTTAGAAACTTCCCGGCGCGGACGGTCCGCCGCTCGTCGCGAAAAGTTTTGTTTGCCATCTTTTACAATCAACTAAATCCGGTGACGGCGACGACTAATAGCCAACGCCCATCACCATCGTAGGGAGTCCTGAAAGTTATGCCCGATACGGCAGACGCCATTGTTATCAAGAACCTGACCAAGCAGTACCCGATCCCCCGCAAGAACGAAGTCGTCAACGCGGTGGACAACTTGACCCTGACCGTCGGCGGGGGCGAGATATTCGGCTTCCTCGGCGCGAACGGTGCCGGGAAAACGACCACGATCAAGATCCTACTCGGGCTGATCTACCCGACCGTAGGCGAGGCGGATGTTCTCGGCGCGCCCGCCGGTGACATCGAAGTCAAAAAGCGGATCGCCTATCTCCCGGAGTCGCCGTACTTCTACGAGCACATGACCGCGTTGGAAGTCGTCACGTTCTACGCGCAACTCTTCGGCATGAAAACCGAGGACGCTCGCAAGAAAGCCGAGGAGTTGGTAGACTTCGTCGGGCTGGGCGGCAAGGGCGACCGGGGCAAGCGCATCGTCGAGTTTTCCAAAGGTATGCGACAGCGCGTCGGCATCGCCCAATCGCTGATCAACGACCCGGACCTGCTGTTCTACGATGAGCCGACCTCGGGTCTGGACGCCATCGCCCGCCGCGACATCCGCGCCATGATGCTGGAACTGAAGAGCCGGGGCAAAGCCATGTTCCTTTCCTCGCACCAGTTGGAGGACGTCGAGGCGGTCTGCCACCGGGTTTCGATCATCCATAAGGGCAAACTGCGAGTTTTAGGGAGCGTTGAAGAGCTGCTTGCCGGCGAATTGGTCGAAGTAGTGCTGTCGGGTGTTTCCCCGTCACTGGGCGAATCTATTCGTAGTATCGCCAAAAACGGTCAGATCCATGTGGAAGGTACTCGAACCCGGATCACGATGCAAAATACGCCGGAAGCGGTCAGTGCGATGATCGATGCCGCACGAAACGCCCAAGCCGCGATCATTTCTATCGAACCGAAACGCCGCACACTGGAAGACCTGTTTGTCCAGGTCGTCGGTACAAAAGTGGATGATAGCGGCAACACTTTGGAAGTGACTTCGACAACCAGCACTAATGGAGCGGCGTCCTACGACGCGGAACCCGCTCCCGACAAGCCCACGCAGGTGCTCGGCACGGGCACCCCCAAAGCCAGCGCGAACAAATACAAGGATTTAGCCCGGAAATAACAGAGGGGGTGTTGGGTGAGTCGCCTCCGGTCCCAACACCTAATACCTAACACCAAACACCCAAAAAACCATGAACACAGCCTTAGTTATCGCCGCGAACACGATTAGCGAAGCGATGCGCCGCAAGATTCTGAACGCCTTCCTGATGGTCGGCCTCGCGGTCATCGTTTTCATGTTCGCCTTTTCGACATTTTCCGCCCGCCAGGAACTGACCCTGATCAAGGGGATGGGACTCGGCATTATCTCGCTCGCCGGTCTGTTTATCTCCGTGATCCTGTCGATCTACCTGATCCCGACCGAACTCGAACGGCGCACGATCTACACGATTCTCTCGAAGCCGGTGACGCGGTACCAGTTTTTGCTGGGCAAGTACCTCGGCGCGATTGGCACCGTCGCTATCAACATCGTGTTGATGGGAATCCTGTTCGTCGCCGCCGTCGCGATCAAGCAGATCACGGGACAACAGCCGGTAGACGCGCCGCTCCTGTTCAAGGGCATCCTGATGACCCTGATGCAGATGATCCTGCTCTGTTCGCTCTCGGTGTTCCTGTCGGTATTCACGCCGCCGCTGATCAACTTCTTCGCGACGATCTCGCTGTTCATCATCGGCTCGATGTCGGCGATCACGTATGACCTGGCGAAAAGCCAGACGAACGTGATCGCGAAGGGTTTCTTTACCGCGATCCACTACATCGTCCCGAACTTCGGCAACTTCACGTTCACCAACCCGCTGATCAATCCGGGGGTGCAGGTGACAAGCGAGGCGTTGTTCCTGACACAGAACGTGATCTACGCGATTGTGTATTCGGCGGTCTTGCTGATCATCGCGGTTCTGGTGTTCGACCGCAAAGAAGTGTAACGTTCACCGGTTTTAGAAAGAGGTCGCATTACCATGGCATTTTCTACCCAACAAAAAAACCAACTCATCGGCTCGGCGGCGGTGCTCATGCTCGCCGTGGCGGGTCTGCAAAACCGGATTGACCCGCTCCGCAACCAAAAAGCGTTGGAGCCGAAGTCGGCTACCGGGGCGGCACTCGGGGGTGCGGGCGGCGCGGCGCGTCTTCCGTTCGAGTACACACTCGGCGCGCTGACCGGCTTCCGTCAGGTGATCGCAGGGCTTCTCTGGGTACGCACGGACACGTTCTTCCACTCCGGCAACTACGACGCCGTTTTGCCGATGATACGCATGATCACCTGGCTCGACCCGAACTGGCTGGACGTGTACGCGACCGGTGCCTGGCACTTGATGTATAACTTCACCGATACCGACCAGCGTTCCGACCGCCGCTACCTGGGTCCCGGTATGGCACTCTTGAACGAAGCCATCGCCAACAATCCGAACGTCTACGACCCATATAAGGAAAAGGGCTGGAACTCGTTCGACAAACTCAAGGATTACGATCTGGCGTCGGAAGCACTCGCGCAGGGCGAAAAAGCCGACCCGAAATACGACATTACGCAGGTCGGGCACCTACTCGCGCACTCGCTGGAGCGCGCGGGGCGGATCGACGATTCCATCGCGCAGTGGAAATCGGTGATCGCTGAGCACAAAAAGCGGATCAGTGCGCCCGGCGTGTCTGCCGAGGAAAAGGGCAGGAACGAGTCTGGCTTGCGCTCGTCGACCGAGAACTGGCGGCACCTGCAAATCCGCAAACAGGTGCGTGCGATCAACACGCAACCGCCAATCGACGTTGAGTTCACCGCGAAAGTGACCCGGTTGAAGCCCCGGGTGCTGAAGATCGAGGGCACCTGGCGTTGCTGGGGCACCGCCGGGAAATCGTTCGACATGGGCACACTGGAAAAGCCCGGCAAAGGCGTCCTGATCGCCGGTCCGACCGACGGGGCGCGTGTGGATGTGCGGTTGCAGGACGCGGGCTATGAAATGCAAACATCGGACACGTTTTCGTTCGACATCGATCAAACCATTACCATCATGCAGGACCAGATCTCGACCCGTGACGGCAAATTAGCGGAAAAGGGCGGGTTGTACGTGGCTGCCGGCAAGACGGCGAATACAGCGGATCGCGCGGCGCAGAACGTGAACGTTTATCAGTTTGCCGATGGTCAGGTCAAGCAGTTCGGTCTGGGCGCGGTTCCCCTTTCCAGGGGTCTGGCGCAACTGTCGCCGCTCGGCAAGAGGCAAGCCGTCTCGGTAGCCTATCCGCTGGCATACAATTCACCCACACCGTTCTACTCCGACACGGACACGGCGACGAAATTCGCCGAACTGAGTAAGGACGCGGCGAAACTTGCCGATCTGGATAAGAAAGGGTACCACGTTTCCCAGATGACCGTCGAAAAACCGGGTGAGTATTCCCGGCAGTTCGACATGAGCAAAGACCCGACGATGTACTCGTTCAGCAAAGACAAGTACGAGTTGATTCTGTCGCTCAACCCGCGCATCTTCCCGGACAACATCCAGGACCGGTTCGGATACAGTGGCGAAGGTCTCACGGACAAAAACTACCTGTTCACGGACGCTAAAAAGAAGAACCTGCGCATGATCCGCCGCGTGATCACGCTCAGCAAGGCGGACCTGATCGGCACGGGCGAGAAAGTTCTTGTCGCGAAGTAGCGGACCCGCGCCGGATTGGGTATAATGTGGGCACGGCAGCGGGGCGGTCACGAACCTGGTCAGGGTCGGAAGGCAGCAGCCATAAGAGATACGCCTCGTGTGTCGCACGGTTTGTAAGGCGGGCAGGGAGAAATCCCTGCCCGCCTTTTTCGTTTCGGGCGCAACGCGTAACGATTCCCCCGCGATTTTCGTTTCTGTCTGTAAGAAAGGAAACGAAATACGATGACATGATCAAAGAGCGGCGTAAAACCCCCTCTATGGCTTTAGCCGGGGGATATAAGCCGCGTCGCCTCTCCGAAGGCGACAGAATGCTTTCGCGGATTATATAAATTATGGTATAATGACCTCGTGAGTGTGATTTGTATAAAATACAGAATATTGCCAACGAAAGCACAGGAGACGTTGTTAAACCGAACGCTTGCCTTGTGCGGCGAAGTCTACAACAGCCTCGTCAATGAGCGCACGGCGGGCTATGACATCGCCAAAGAATCCCTCTCGCGCAACACGCAGAACAATCACATCACGGCGTGGAAACGGGCGCACCCGGAACTCAACGCCGTGCATAGTCAAGT
>JAYULM010000389.1:0-8646 GCA_043763605.1 Armatimonadota bacterium
ATTGTCTGACCTAAAATTTTGGGTTTCAAATGGACGAAGCCCGCACCAAACTGAAACACCTCTACCCCAAAATTAAAACTGGATGATGCACTAGGTTGCGGTACAATTTCGATATGGATACATCCCCTGCCCGAACCGAATTGACGACCGAGGAGCGCGCCGCGATGGAAGCCTGGCTCGCCGCGCACCCCTACGGCGAACAGGACGCGAACGGGATTGACCTTTCCCTGTTGCGGGAGAATCTGAAACTGACCCCGACCCAGCGTTTGCGACGCCTCGAATCCGCCGCGAACTCAATGCAAAGGATGGTGCGCAGTGCCCGACGAACTACCGCGCCAGGAACCTGAAATCCAGTATCGCGCCATCGTGCGCGCCCTGTCCGACGCCGGGATACGTTTCGTGATCATCGGCGGCGTCGCCATGCACTTGCAAGGTACGAGTAACCTGACGTTCGATATGGATATTTCCTTCGCCCGCGACGTAGCCAACACCGAAGCGTTGGCGAACACATTGCGGGCGCAACACGCTTACCCGCGAGGGTTTCCTCCCGATCTACCATTCGTGCTCGACGCACAGACGTTCCGCAACAGCACCAATCTCACGCTCGACACCGACTGGGGATCCTTCGATCTGCTGGCGGAACCAGACGGCGTGGACGGTTTCGAGGGGTTGTGTGAACGCGCCGTCGTAATGACTGTAGAGGAACGAACAGTGCGCGTCGCCTCTATCCCCGACTTGATCGCCATGAAACGCGCCGCCGACCGACCGAAAGACCGCGAACACATCATGCAGTTGGAAGCGTTGCAACGTCTCCAGTGCGCCGCTGTTTGAGATCGGGCATTTGTTCGCCAGACTCGCGTTCGTTTCCTGTCTCACAACGAGATATGAGCGGCGTATCTCGTCGGGGGCTTAGCGCAAACCTATGATCTGTATATTCGCTACGACGACGGCTACGGTGGAGACTGAACGCCGAACTCCGCGCAAAGGCAGTTCATTTTCGTCGCGCCCGTGGTTGTGCCGGAGGCGGATACACTCGTGCTTTTCACCGTCGCGCCCGTCGGTTTCGGTGCGCCAATCGTTCGTCGGCGCGGTATGACCGGCAAGTAGAGCGGTGCGATCTTATTTTGGCGCGGTGTAACAGCGATTTGCACCGCGTCTACAAACTTCTTGCCCCTTAATCTCGTTGACAGCGTTGACAGGTACAGCAATTTCACTCTGAAAATACCGACCTACGCCCCGTCCGTCGGCATCACGCCCGCAGAAGTCGCCGCCGATTTCGCGTTTTTGCAGTACGCTATCGCCGCCACCGCGTTCACCGCTGAGGCAAAAGGGAGCACGGCATACCGCGATATCCTGCTGGGCGGATTGCAACCCGGTGCCGTCGCGCCCGGCGTTCCCGTGTTGCCGGTGATTGCCCTGCCCGCCGTGGTGGTCGCGCCGGGGATCCTGCCTCGCGTTCGCGCCCTCGCCAAACGCATCGAAGTCGCCCCCGCGTACGACGAAGCGATGGGCGAGGACTTGCAACTAATCGCCGCGACGACCGCTATACCAAGCCGGGTCTTGTAGCCACCGCGCCCCGCAAGCCTCGTCACGCTCAGATACGTCAAAGGCGGCAACGGCGGCGTTTTCATCGAAGGGCAACGCGGTGCCGAAACCGCGTGCACACAAATCGGCGTCTCGACCGTTTTGCCCTACACCGACGCTTGCCCGCCGCTTGCCGTTAGCGTTCCCGAAGTGCGCCGGTATCGCGCGCGGTTCTTCAAAAAGGACGTGCCAGTCGGCGAGATGTCAAACGTGGTGACGGTGACGACGTTGCCGTAGCCGTCGGTGTTGGGTAATGGGTGTTAGGTGTTGGGAATGGAGGGGTTGCTGCATACCGGCGTCATTCCTGACACCCAATACCCAACACCTTCCTGCAAGGTATACTGCTTGAACAGGAGAAACCCCATGTCAACCGCCACGCTTGAGAAACCCGCCGCGCCGCCCGTCGTTTTGCCCTCGCCGATGAACGGACACGCCGCGCCTATCCTGCTTTCGCCGCGCTACACCGTCGCCGATTGGGAAGCGTTCGAAACCGGCAAACTGCACCGATACCAACTGCGAGAAGGGAGATTTATGGAAATGCCCGGAGGTACCTATGAACACAGTGTCATCATCGGCGACTTTGGGTACGCACTGACGACTGCGGTTCGCGCTGTCGGTTGTGAAACGCTTCCGAGCGATCACCGCATCTACATCGCTAACCAGCACGGCTTGTACGCGGATATTTGCGTCCTGTGCGGCAAGCCGGAAATTAACCGCGTTGCCTCCATGCTGATGAATCCGGTGCTGATTGTCGAGGTGCTTTCGCAGTCCACCGCCGCCGACGACCGGGGCGACAAATTCGCCAGGTACCGTACCCGCCCGACGCTCAAACATTACGTGCTGGTCGAGCAACACAAGCCGTCCGTGGAGCATTTCGAGCGCGGCGACAACGGTATCTGGTCGCTGATCGCAGAGCATCACGACATCGCCGAAACGCTGATCCTGACACTGAACGGGGGAACGGTCGCGGTACTGCTTGCCGATATATACCGCCGCGTGGAGTTCGCCGAAGCGGAAGTCGGAGTTCTCTCCCCCCAACCTCCCCTCCCACAGGAGGGAGAGGAGGTTGGGGAAGAGGACTCCGAATGATTGACCCCGCAACACCGCACGCGGTACAATAGCCCCGGTTCGCCGCGCCCTCCGCGCTTTTTGCGTGGGGCGCGGCAAAATTTTGACACCCAACGATAGAGGAACATTACGTTATGGCTACCCAAAAGCGAGTCTGGCTTTTCCGCGACGGCAACAAATCCCTGCGCGATCTTTTAGGCGGGAAGGGCGCGAACCTTTCCGAAATGATGAATATCGGACTGCCGGTTCCTCCCGGATTCACCGTCACCACCGAAGTTTGTAACGACTACTACGCCGCCGGAAAGCAACTGCCCGCCGGACTGATGGACGAAGCGAAAACCGCCCTCGCCGACGTAGAAAAAGAGCAGGGCAAAAAATTAGGCGATCCTTCTGCCCCGCTCCTGCTTTCGGTTCGCTCCGGCGCGAAGTTCTCTATGCCCGGTATGATGGACACCGTTTTGAACTTAGGCTTGAACAACGAAACCGTCGCCAGCATGGTCGCATCCACCGGGAACGCCCGCTTCGTGTACGACTCGTACCGCCGCCTGATCATGATGCTCGCCGACGTTGCGTATTCGCACCAGGCGGAACACCTTTCCAAGCATGACTTCGAGCATATGTTCCGCGACAAGAAAGCCGCGCTCGGTGTGACCGACGACCTGCAGGTGGACGCCGAACAACTCAAAAACCTGTGCGACGAGTATCTGGCGCACTTCGAGAAGCAGGTCGGCAAGCCGTTCCCGCAGGACGTTTTCGCGCAACTCGAAGACGCCATCACCGCCGTTTTCCGCTCCTGGAACAACGAGCGGGCGTTCATCTATCGCCGCCGCGAGAAGATCCCCGACGAGATCGGCACCGCCGTCAACATCCAGGCGATGGTGTTCGGTAACATGGGCGACGACTGCGGCACCGGTGTGGCGTTCACGCGGAACCCGTCCACGGGAGAGAACAAAGTCTTCGGCGAGTATTTGATCAATGCGCAAGGCGAGGACGTTGTCGCCGGTGTCCGCACCCCGCTCCCGATTGAGGATCTGCGTACCTACAGCGTCGCGCTGTACGACGAGTTCGTCAAGACCTGCGCGATCCTCGAAGACCACTACAAGGATATGCAGGACATCGAGTTCACGATTGAAAAGGACAAGCTGTTCATCCTGCAGTGTCGCTCGGGCAAGCGCACCGGTCCCGCCGCCGTCAAGATCGCGGTGGACAACGTCAACGAAGGGCGCATCTCGAAAGAGGACGCCATTGCGCGTGTCGACCCGAACCTGCTGACTCAGTGCCTCCTCCCGGTGATCGCCCCCGGCGCGAAGTACGCGACGCTGGCGAAGGGCTTGCCCGCCGGACCCGGCGCGGCGACCGGTATCGCCGTGTTCGACTCCGAACGTGCCGCCGAACTTGGCAAGGGTGGTGCTGGTCAGAAAGTGATTCTCTGCCGCGCCGACACGTCGCCGGACGACCTGAAAGGCATGCTCGCCGCGCAAGGCGTGTTGACCGAACGTGGCGGCATGACCTCCCACGCCGCGCTCGTCGCTCGTGGCTTCGGCATCCCGACCGTCGCCGGTTGCTCGGAAGTTTCGGTTGGCAAGGATTCGTTCACGATCAAAGCCACCGGGCAGGTGATCCGCGAGGGCGACAACATCTCGCTCAACGGCACGCTCGGCGAAGTGATTGCGGGTAATGTTCCGGTGCAGGAAGCGACGCTTTCGGGCGAGTTCGGAACGTTCCTCGGTTGGGCAGACGATGTTCGTGGCAAGTTCGGTGTCCGCACGAACGCCGACACACCGAAGGACACGGAACTGGCGATCAAACTCGGCGCGGAAGGCATCGGCTTGTGCCGCACCGAGCACATGTTCTTCGAGGGCGAACGCCGCCCGGTGGTTCAGGCGATGATCCTCGCCCAGAACGACGCCGACCGCAAAGTCGCACTGGACGAACTGCTCGAATTCCAGCGCGAGGACTTCCGTGGCATCTTCGAGGCACTAGGCGGACGACCGGCGTGTGTGCGTTTGATCGACCCGCCGCTTCACGAGTTCCTGCCGAGCCGCGAAGGACTGATCGAGGAAGTGGCGACACTCAAAGCCCAGGGCAAGTCCGACGCGGAAAAAGAAGCGTTGCTTCACGCCGTGGAAGGCATGCACGAAATCAACCCGATGATGGGACTGCGCGGTTGCCGCCTGTCCATCGTCTTCCCGCAGATCGTGGAAATGCAGACCCGCGCGATTCTCGAAGGCGCGGCACTAGTGATCAAAGCGGGCGGCACCGCGCTCCCCGAGATCATGATCCCGCTCGTCGGGCACGTCAACGAGTTGAAGTTCGTCAAGGAACGGCTGGAAGCGACCGCGAAAGCCGTCGAAGCCGAGCAAGGCATCTCGATCCCGTACCAGTTCGGTACCATGATCGAAGTCCCGCGCGGCGCACTGACCGCCGACGAGATCGCCGTGGAAGCGTCGTTCTTCTCGTTCGGAACCAACGACCTGACACAGATGACGTTCGGCTTCAGCCGCGACGACTCGGACAAGTTCCTCAAGCCGTATGTCGCCGAGAAGATCCTGCCGGGCGACCCGTTTGAGAGCATCGACCAAACCGGCGTCGGCGTCCTGATGGAGATCGCGGTTGCGAAGGCGAAGAAGGTGCGCCCCGACATCAAACTCGGCATCTGCGGCGAGCACGGCGGCGAACCAACCAGCGTCAAGTTCTGCCACAAGATCGGTCTGAACTACGTGTCGTGCTCGCCTTACCGCGTCCCGATTGCCCGCCTCGCGGCGGCGCAAGCGGCACTCGACCGGGGCGTCAGCGACAAGTAGTTATCGTTATCTTCGACGAGTAATAGTAAAGGACGGGGCATTTCGCTTCGTCCTTTATCTTTCGATATACTCACGACGTGAAGACTATAATCACGATTAGGGGAGCCGAGCATATGGACAGCCCAGAGTATTTTAACGCCATATATGACTGTAATTTAGATGAGTTGATAGCGACTATAGATGGTTATGTTGCGGATCAAAATCCTCTGCTTTTGCTCTCCGCAGGTATACCCGTTTCCATTGATGGAATGATGAAGCACACTAAACGCTCGGGTGACGTTCCGCAGGCGGGAGTGTTACTATACAATGCAGGAAACGAGTGTGTACGTCAAGATAGGTATCCTTTTGCAATAGAAGTTTATAAGCAAGCAATCGCAAGAGGGAACACCGAGCCATCGGTGTACAACAATATCGCCTCATCTCACAAGAGGCTTGGTCAGTACGAAGAGGCGATGACGGTATACGAGAATTGCATCGCGAAAAACCCTTCTTACACTCCGGCTTATGCGCGAGCTGCGATTCTTATCAAAACCTACAGATTAAAATCACAACTGACACCTGTGCAGTATCTGAGAAGGTACTTTGCTAAAGGGGGTAATGACGAACAATTGTTGGCATTTAGCCAGGGGCTACCCTCAAACGAGCAAGGTGCTATTGACAGTATTCTTGTTGAGATGGGGCGCAAAGAAGAGACTGATTTTGAACAAAGAAGACAACTGAATAAAATAGATCAGATGTTCAAGCTTCAAGCCGAAATCATGCGCGAAGCGTTCAACGGCAATATGAACGAATCTGTGAAACCATTGTTTCAAGCGATTGCGGCACGAAAAATTGATGATGCAATCAAGATCATTAAGAATGACAGCCGATTGATTCACTGCGTGGATGAGTCAGGTAGTTATCCCTTGCATGAGGCATCGCGTCTTTGTTTATTGAGTGTAGTGGCTTGTATTTTAGATCACGGGGGGGCGACAAACGTGCGTGATAGATACAACCAAACTCCTCTACACTCGGCAGCATGTCAACCGGTTATACAGACTTTGTTAGACCACGGAGCGAACATAGAGGATCGTGATGATTCGGGTTGGACTCCCCTATATGCCATTGCACGCGATGGTCATACGGATTCAGCCCGATATCTCATCCATAAGGGAGCAAAGATAAATGTCTGTACAAATCCAGATGCACGGTTCGGGCAAGGTGAGTGGTCCCCGTTGCATATTGCGGTTCATAAACAACATACAGAAGTGGTTAGAATGCTACTTGCAAATGGAACCGACGTAGATGCGATCTCCACTCAAAAAGAGACCCCCTTTCAAGTAGCAAATGATGACGAAATGCGTGAATTGTTACGCAAAGGGAAATTAGAAATAATTGAGGCACGGCACTCGAAAGAGTATATCAGTGCTAATGATAAGTCTTTGATTATTGCCCTTCGTCAACTTCCAAAGCGGTACAAAAAACTGGAGTGGGGCAAGTCAAAAAGTCCTTACGTAGTAGTTGCAGAGGAATGTAGGGTTTTGATGCGTAACGCTGAGTTCAAAGAAAACATAACTAGATATTTGCGGAATTATCCAGATGTTGAAAGGGCTTTACGAATTCATGAAGAAAGCTTGAGACGACAATGGTTTTCATCTTGGTCCGACCTTCCGAAGAACTTCAATGATCCAGTGTGGCATAGATTTTTTGTGGATCGCTGGCGACCAGCATTTTTAATGTTGGATAGTCCCATGAAGCATCTGTATGCCAACGACGCACCTTTACATTGGCGTAATTTGCCTATGAGGTGTCCAAATTTTGAGTCTGCAACTTGGCTGTTCCACCAACATGACTTTTGGGCTGTCCGACACAGTTTCGCACACCCTAACTATGAATGGAAGATGGTTAACAATGAAAGCTATCTCGCGGCACATTCTGAATCAGAGTCGATCCGAGCACAGCTTAGCATTTTGGAGGCAGAATCATTCGCCGTCATAATTTCCAGTTTTGTGTCCATCTTGCTCGATACTATTGTGAGTCAAAACGAACTCTAACACCGATCCTTTTCAAAAAATTGCATGGTTGTAAGGTTTAAGAGTCGGAGAGTGGTGGAGGTGCTTTGACTGTAGCGGGGTTCATAGTTTAATCATGACTTCGCTCAAAGAATGAGTCTGCTAGAGTTTCCTCCATGAAATTTCTGTTTCTGTCGTCCGCGTCTATGTAGTCGGGACCGTAGAGCAAGTCTGAAGCATCTTCGTGATCGTATGATCCGTCGTCTTCTGTTGCGTAGTCCATAGCATAGAAAGGAATTGGCGTAATTCTGCGTAGCATTAGTTGCCTTTCGCCGAGTTCGTTCGTACAGAAATCAATGTGGAAATCGCCTAAAGTCATTCCGTTATGGATACCTTCGCAAGATAAAAAATGAAAAAGGTCGACAACAATATTATTCGTTCCACGAACATATTGATGGTTTGCTACGTGGTGATTTCTTAGGTCTGTGCTTGGTGTGACTAATGTCGATCCCACAAGCCACTTGACGATTTCTATCTGTTTAGTGGACATCTTGCGCCTTCCTTATACTTGCGATCTGCAACAGCAGGCCGAGTGTCGTGGACTTCGGCTTCGTCGATCTCGGTCAGGATTTCGTCTAACTTTTGAGAGAAGATTTCTTTGCGGTGTATCAACTCGTCCAACCGACGAACCCGCTCCTGCGTGTCGTTTAGTTCCTGCCGCAATCGGTCGTTTGCAGCATCAAGCCGTGTATCGAACTCCTCACGGGTTATGTTGTCCAGGGTCATCCGTTTTGCTCCTTTGCAAGCATTATACCGTCCCGAGACGGTAAAGGATTCTCCCCAAGCTGCCTAAAGCATTCGGGGATAGCGAGTATTCAACGGATTAATGCAAGCCCCAACCCATTCAAAGCAGAAGGCATCGAACTGCGGAAGTATCCTGAGGGGATGGTCATGCGACGGCAAACTCGCCAACTTCGCGCAGAGCGGGCGGGTAGAAGCCGAGAACGATCTGGCTTTTCGCGACGCCGAAGCGGAGTAAGTCGGTGCCGATACCTTCCTCGGTATTATCGGTCAGTATCCAAATCTTGCCGTCGCGGATTTCTAAAGACTTGATGCAAAATAGAGTTTTTCGGGCTTCCTGACAAGAAGCGTGTTTGTTTTTTTGAGTGGGCTTCTCGCGCAAAGGGCGTAGCCATTTC
>JAYULM010000390.1:0-8605 GCA_043763605.1 Armatimonadota bacterium
CCAACTTCTCGAAAACGCCCCGAAGCGGTACCAGAACGTTGCCGAACTTCTGCACCGGCTTCTGTTCGCCGAAGGCGACGATGTCGCCATCTACCGTGACATTGATTCCCTGCGCCGCGACCGGTCCCGCCATAACTACCGTCAGTGCCGCTATAGAAATGGCACCGGTTAAATATCGTGTGTTCATCGTGATCGCTTTCTGCCCGGTATGAATTCGACCGGGTCATTCTGTGCTAATATCGAATCGTCGAGTAAAAGGTCTCTCAATGCGAAAGACCATTTTTATCAATACCCATTTTGTAACGACTTGACGCGGTTACGGACGCCGAAGGGTTCCCGTCGGCACACTTGCCGACGGGAACCCTTCGGCGTCCGTAACACCGTGCGACTACGCGCCGAACACGGGCGGTATAATGACGACATATTTCGGACGGCGCGTTTAACAAACCCGCGCTTCGCGCCGTTTAAAGACAAACTTATGACTAACCCAAGCAGCGAAGTCGTTCGCTATCCCGACCTGTTTCAGACTATCGAATCGAAGTGGCAAGCCCGCTGGCGCGACGCCGACGTTTACCGCGCCGAGGACGATTCGTCGCGCCCGAAATACTACGTGCTCGACATGTTCCCGTACCCGTCCGGGTCCGGGCTGCACATCGGTCACTGCAAGAACTACGTCCCCGGCGACGTGGTCGCCCGCCTGATGAGTATGCGCGGGCGCAATGTTTTGCACCCGATGGGCTGGGACGCGTTCGGACAACCGGCGGAGCAGGACGCGATCAAGAAAAAGGTCAACCCCCGCAATGTCGTGCCGATACTCGCCGCAGAGTATAAGCGGCAGATGTCGCTCCTCGGCATCGGCTACGACTGGAACCGCGAGATCAACTCCACCGACCCCGAATACTACCGCTGGAACCAGTGGGCATTTCTACTGCTCTACGAACGCGGTCTGGCGTACCGCAAAAACGCCCCGGTGAACTGGGATCCGGTGGACATGGTCGTGTTATCCAACGACGAGGTCGTGGACGGGCGCGGCTGGCGTTCCGGTGCACTGGTCGAAAAGCGCGACATGGCACAGTGGTTTTTCCGGACCACCGCGTACGGCGACAAACTGATTGCCGGTCTGGATAACATCGACTGGCCCGAAGGCGTCAAAACCCAGCAACGCGACTGGATCGGCAAGTCGGAAGGGTGCGAGTTCAGTTTGGAAGTGGTCAGTGGTCAGTGGTCAGTGGACAGTGCCGGACGCTCACCAGACGCGCCCTCCGCGCCATCCTCTCTGACCACTGACCACTCGCCACTGACCACTATCTCCGTTTTCACCACCCGCGTCGATACCGTCTACGGCATGTCGTTCGTGGTCCTGTCGCCGGAGCACGCGCTGGTGGAGCAGATCGTGACCGACGAACAACGCGCTGAAGTGCTCGCCTACCGCGAACGTGCCGGGAAGTTGTCCGAGCAGGACCGCACGGCGGAAGGGCGCGAGCGCACCGGCGTTTTCACCGGCGCGTATGCCGTCAACCCCGTGAACGGGCATCGGGTGCCGGTCTGGGTCGCCGACTATGTTCTGGCGGGCTACGGCACCGGCGCGATTATGGCGGTCCCGGCGCACGACGCACGTGACTTCGATTTCGCGCGTCGCTACGACTTGCCGACACCGGTCGTGGTCGTCGAAACCGAAGCCGACGTACAGCACCCGCTGAACGGCTCCGAAATGACCACCGCGTTCGTGTCGAAAGAAGGATACACGGTCAACTCCGATGCATTCTCCGGTTTGCCGGTCAAATTGGCGGCGCGGCGTATCACCGAACTGCTTGTCAGCAAGGGCATCGGCGAGGCGAAAACGAACTTCCGGTTGCGCGACTGGCTGGTTTCCCGCCAGCGGTACTGGGGGACGCCGATCCCGATCATCCACTGCAAGACCTGCGGCGAGGTTCCCGTGCCAGTTGCGCAACTGCCGGTGCTCCTGCCCGACGTCGAAAACTACAAGCCGGGTCCCGACGGGCGGTCGCCGCTTGCGTCCATCCCCGAGTTCGTGAACGTCGATTGCCCGAAGTGCGGCGCATCCGCCGAACGCGAAACCGACACGATGGCGGGGTCCGTAGACTCGTCCTGGTACTTCCTGCGCTTCACATCACCGCGCGAACAGAACGCGTCGTGGGACCGCGCGGCATCCGACTACTGGATGAACGTCGACCGGTATCTGGGCGGGCGCGAACACGCGGTCGGACACTTGCTGTACGCCCGCTTCTTCCAGAAGGTATTCTTCGACGCGGGGCTGGTGTCAAAGGATGAGCCGTTCCAGTCGCTCCGCAATCAGGGCATGTTGCTCGGCTATACGCCCGTGGAACGGTTTTTCGACACGAAACTGAAAAAAGACGATTTCAAATCGATCAAACCGGACGAACTGGTTGGCTACGACTTCGCGGAGTGGTCGGCACGCTTCGATACCGGCGGGGCGTTTGAGGCATTGCGTCGCGTAGAACAAACCGACGCCACGTACCGAGAAGACCCGGTTAGCATCGAATTTCAGTGGCTGAAAATGTCGAAATCGAAAGGCAACTCCGTCACGCCGGACGAGATCGCGGAGAAGTACGGCGCGGATTCTCTCCGTCTCTACGTCTGCTTCGAGGCACCGTTCGAGGACACGATCCAGTGGGACGAAACGCGGATGAACGGCACCTATCGGTTCCTCGCCCGCGTCTACGACACCGTTTCCGAGATCGCGCCGGGGTTCGATGCGGAATGGACGGGCAAGATCGGAACTGCCACCTCGCCAGACGAGAAAGCGTTGCGCCGCAAGACGCACCAGGCTATCGCGAAGGTCGGCTCCGACATCGAGTCGCTCGGCTTCAACACCTCCGTGTCTGCCCTGATGATATTCGCGGACGGCTTACGGAAGTTCGTCGCCGCCAGTGGGCATACGTCGCCCGCCGCGCACGAAGCCGCCGAAACGCTGTGCAAACTGCTCGCCCCGCTCGCGCCGCATCTCGCCGACGAGCTGTTCGAGAAGTTAGGCTACGCCGGTCGGTTCCTGTACCGCGAACCGTTCCCGGTCTACGACGCGAACGTCGCCGCCGAAGCGGAAGTCACGGTCGTGGTGCAGGTGAACGGCAAGATCCGCGAAAAACTGACGCTCCCCGCCGACTCCGACGCGGGCGTTTGCGAAGCGGCGGCGTTGGCGTCGGAGAAGGTACAAGCCGACCTGTCCGGGAAAACGGTGCGCAAGGTGATCGTGGTGCCGGGGAAACTGGTGAATATCGTCGCGGGGTAGGGCGTTTTCGGGGAACTGCGTTCCTCCGCTGGAAGTGAAGCACTTGGTGTTCCTTCGGAACGCGTAGGGCAAGGCATTTCCCCCGAACCGGACGATTCCTTAATCCGCAGGATTACCAAGCGTTTCGCTTCCAGCGGAGGAACGCAGTTCCCCGAATCCGACCGAAAAGGCTACTTCGCTCGCGGGTGCGCACGCTCGTAGGTTTCCTTCAACCGCGTCGTGGTCACGTGAGTATAAACCTGGGTTGACTGTAAATCGGAGTGCCCCAGCAACTCCTGCACGACGCGCAGGTCCGCCCCGTGGTCAAGCAAATGCGTCGCGAACGTGTGGCGCAACACATGCGGCGTGATCTTGAACGTAACCGCCACTGCGTCGCAATATTTGTCGAACACCCGCCGGATGCTACGGTCGGTCAGGCGCGTCCCGAAGCGGTTAAGGAGGAGGGCACCGGGAACCTCACCCCCCAACCCCCTCTCCTCCGGGGAGAGGGGGAGTAAGATACCGGAGGCGGATCGTTCACTGCGCATCCCCTTCTGGCTAGCGGAAACTTCGTTTCCGCTGCTCCCCCTCTCCTCGGAGGAGAGGGGGTTGGGGGGTGAGGTTCTATTTCTCCCCAGCAACGGTCGTCCGGCGTTGAGGTAGGTTTTCAGCGCGGCGACGGCGGCTTGCCCGAGGAGCGCGATCCGCTCCTTGCCGCCTTTGCCGCGCCGGATGCGGATCGTTCCTTCGCCGGGCGTGGTTTCCGACTCGGCGAAATCATTTATGTCCAGTGCGGCGAGTTCGGACACGCGGACGCCGGACGCGTAGAGGATTTCCAGGATCGCGCGGTCCCGTAGTCCGTCCGGGAGGTTGGTGTCGGGTGCCTGGATTAGCGCGGCGACGGCGTTCTCGGACAGGAACTTCGGCAGTCCTGCCTGCCGCTTCGGGGTGACGAGGTTCGCGGCGGGCGAGTGTGCCACCACGCCGCGCCGCTGGAGGAAGCGGAAGAACGCCCGCATCGTCGCGGCTTT
This sequence comes from Armatimonadota bacterium, assembly GCA_043763605.1. Classification (GTDB taxonomy): domain Bacteria; phylum Armatimonadota; class Armatimonadia; order Armatimonadales; family Armatimonadaceae; genus JACMIU01. Next base: position 4,282 of record JAYULM010000390.1, read on the forward strand.
GCGGGCGACACTGGCGCGGGCGAGTTTCTGTTTCTCCGTCAGTTCCGCGAAGTATTCCTTAAGGAGCGGTTTGTCCACGCCGTCGATCTCCGTCACGCCGCGCTCTTCCGCCCACGCGACGAACTGCGACGAATCTTCCGCGTAGGCTTTCACCGTCAGCGGGGCGACCTGGCGCACGGCGGACAGGTACGCGACGAAACTCTCGACCAGCGCGTCCACTATTTGCTACCCGCCCCGGCGATGATCTTCTGGAGTTCGCCCGGCGGCACGGACCCTATGATAGTTGCCGCCCCCTGCTCCACGAGCACCGACTCGGCGACTATCGGGAACGGCGCAGCGGACAGGTCGATGACCGGATTCAGCTGCGCCGCGATGTTGTCCGCGACAAAACCGGGCAACGCGGTACCGACCGTGCCGATCCCGACATCGACCGAGGCTTTATCCGGTTGAAAATCCAGTTGTTTGCCGTCGCCTTGCGGACGCACGGTCCCACGGAGCGAAATCGGGATCGTCGGGAAACCAAACAGTTCCGGACGCGCCGTTACTGTCGCTTTGCCGTCCGCGCCGAGCGAGATCGCCATGTCGGGTAGTGCGTTCGGTCGGCGGGAAGCGTAGTCATTAATCGCGGCTTCGGTCAGCCGCGCCGAAAACCGTGTCTCACCGACATTCTGCAACGTCTTGTCGCCCCGGTTTACCGAAACATCTTTCACGTCCACGATCAAGCGGTTTACCAGAAGGTTCGGGAGCATCTGCACGTTCGTGCCCTCGATATGCACCGAACGAAGCCGCCCGCGATAGATCGCGTCGGGTCGACCGGAAACGCGCGCGGTGTACTTTTCCGCCGGACCGATGTAGCGCGGCAGGAGGTCGGTGATCGCGTGTTCGGCGCGCGTTTCGACGGGGCGGTTGCACCCGGCGAGGAGAATCAGAGGAAGGAGTAGGAAGTGGAGGCAGATTGCCTGTTTTGTCCCCCCTCCCCCCAGCCCCCTCCCCCCGTTCCGGCGGAGAGGGGGAGCCAGAATTAGCGAGATTCGCTCGCCGCAGTATCGTGACGCCCCGACAAATTCTCTGGCTCCCCCTCTCCGCCGGAACGGGGGGAGGGGGCTGGGGGGAGGGGGGACAAAACAGGCAATCTCTCTCGCTGAACTCCTCACCGTTCGCCCTCCCCCTCCGGCGACCGGAGCGCGGAGCCGAGCAGGAACGTCACGCCGAACGCCAGCACGGTCAGAATAGCGGAGAAAATATAGGGTGCGGTCGCGCCGTAGTATTGAAACAGTGCGCCCGCTGTCAGCGGACCGACCGTTCGGGCGAGCGCGTCGAACCCTTGTGACGACGATTGGATCAAGCCCTGCCCGACCTGCGCCTTGCGCGAGATCAGCGCGGACGCCGCCGGTCCGATCAGGGAGCGACCGAGCGATACGAAGAATGTCGCCACGAAAATCAGGACGCCCCAGGAGCGCGGCAGGAGCAGGATGACATACCCGACGGTGAGGATAGCAAGTCCGGCGCGAATCAGATTGCCCTCGCCGAACCGTTTGGAAAGCGGTCCGATCAGGAACCCCTGGAGCACGATGCCGACCACGCCGACGAAACCGAGCAGGTACGCCTGCCGCATCTGCTGGTTACCCGGCGACGCGATCCCACGCGCCATCAGGAAGAAGCCGAACGCCTGCTCAATCGCCGCGAAGCCGAACGTCAGGATGAACGTGACCAGAAACAGCGGCGCGGCGGGGTCGGACAGAACTCGTCGCAGGAGTTCGGGGAACGAGAGGCGCGTGGCGTTCGCCAGTGCCGCCATTTTCTCTTTGGTGAGAGATTCCGGCAGGATGAACCACGACACGGCGAAGTTCGCGAGTGCCAGTCCCGCCGCGACGAACGCCGGGAGCGAGATATTGATGCTCCCTAACACCCCGCCGAGCACCGGACCGAACGCGAAACCCAATCCGAAACACGCCCCGAGCAGTCCCATGCCTTTCGCCCGGTTTTCCGGCGTCGTCACGTCCGCGACATAGGCGAATGCGACCCCGATACTCGCCGACGACAGCAGACCCGCTAAAAGCCGCGCCGTGAACAGCATCGCCAGGTTGCCGTTGGATAAACCGAAAAAGATGTACGAGATCCCGATTCCGATTAGCGAGATCAGGATTACCGGACGCCGTCCGGCGCGGTCGCTGTACGCGCCCCAGAACGGCGCACACAGAAACTGCGTCAGCGAATACGACGCGGCTAACAGACCGCCGATAAACGCCGCCTGATTATGGTTCGGTCCGACGGCGGCTTCGATATAGGCGGGCAAGTTCGGCAGGACGATCCCGAACCCCAGTAGGTCGATAAAAATGGTGACGGCGAGAAGAAAAATAGCGCGGAAAACGGATTTCTCACTGCTCGGCGGCGTATCGGGGGCGGGGGGAATATCGGTGTTGCGGCTCATGGGTCGCACCCATTATAGCGCGGATCGGACGCGGTGGTTCCGCTGTTTTGTGCGAACGCATAACTATAGATCATGTGTTCCACTCCCAAGCAGGGTAGACCTTTCACATTCGCGCCCCCCATTTCTGGGTGGGGTAATGGAGAACGTCCACCGAGCGTGCCCGCGACGCTACGCTATAAAATTGTCTGCAAAACCTCGTACGCAATGTGCCGTACCCCCGACGTTTGCTCGGCAACAAGAGCAGTCGTGATGTCGCGCCGCACGTTGGACAGTGCCGGAGGACGCACCGGAAAAACAGAAGAAACGTCAGCGAACGCTTCCGTGAACGTTCCAAAGTCGCGAAAATCAAAAAAACGGGTTCCTTGCCCTCCAGTTCGCTCACGACCGCGCTCCCCACCGTTACCCGGCGCACCGGTAAGAAGAATGCGTGTTTCCATGTGCCCGCGCGATTGTATCAAATACGCCATTTCGCGGATTCGCCCTGGTACGGAAAGTCGTAGAATAAATTCACGAACCCCTCTGACGGTGCTTGTGCCGCCAGAACACGAAAGGAAACCTATCATGTATCGTCACGTTCTTATTCCCGTGGATTGTAGCCCCGACGGTCGCCGCGCCGCATCCGACCTCGCGCAGTTTCTGGTTCCGCTCGTGCCTTGCCGAGCCACACTACTTGCCGCCACATCCCCCGCCCGTTCCGAGGACGAATGACGCGATAAAGCCCGCCATGCGCGGGAAGCGGTTCGCGCCATCGCGGATATTTTTGCCGAATCCGGCGTTTACACCACGCAACGCATCGCGCAGGGTGTGGACGAAGGCGACCTCGCGGCGGCGGCAAATCAGGAGGCGCAACGCACCGACGCCGTCTACGATCTGATTTTGCTCGGAACGCACCAAACGCGCCAGGAGGACTTTGACTTGCCGTGCGCCGGTAGCCTCGCCGACCGGATTTGTGCCAACACCACCGTGCCCGTGCTGATTCTGCCGACACGTCGCGGCGACGGGCGACTCGATCTTTCAAAAGGAATCATCCGATGAGAATCTTACTGGGAATTGACTCGGGCGCGAACACCGATGTCCTGGACCTTGCCAAACGGTTGCGTTTTCGGCACATCGCGCTCGATCTTGTTCATGCCGTGCCCTCTTTTTCGTCGATCCCATTCGCAAGCCCCGATATGTTTCTTCTCACCTATAACGAGCTGGAACGGATGCGATTGAACGATGAGGCACAAGCGAACTCCCTATTGTCCGTCGCCGCAGAGTATGCCGGATACGATAACAAACGGCTCACCACTCATATTCTGCACGGGAATCCTACAGATGCACTGATGGATTACGCGGACGACACGGTGGCAGACCTGATCGCCGTGAATGCGCCGCATCAATCTCCCCTCCTCGCCTTTCTTTCGGGAAGTGTCGCCCGTGGCTTGGTCGTCGGCGCACGGCAAAGCGTTCTACTGGCGCGTCCGAACCAGGCACAATCCGGCGAAGCGGACGATACCCGTCCCCTGCGAGCGGTGCTGGCAACCGATCACTCGCCCTATATGAACCGGTGCATCGAGCGGCTACTCTACTTCGCGCCGCTCGGCTTGGAACACGTGACGATTTTGTCGTGCTTTCCCGCGCTTGAATTGGAAAGGCTACGCCCTTATCTGCCGCACGTCGCCGTTGACCCCGCCGAAGCCCTGCGGCACGATTTGGAAAGCAAGAACCAGCAGTTGATAGAGCGACTGGGCGCGGCGACTCGCCCCGTTCCGGTGACGTATGCGTCACAGGTGTCGGGCGATCCGGTCAACGAGGCTATAGTCTTCGGCAAAAGTATTGCTGGTGAGGTATCCTTTCAGGCATGAAGCCACTCTCCCTCGACCTACGCCAACGCATTGTAGATGCACTCGA
>JAYULM010000391.1:0-2419 GCA_043763605.1 Armatimonadota bacterium
TGGTTCAATCACGCCTTCGCGCTGTACATGAACGGGCAGTACGCCGACGCCGCGCGCTCCTACAACGACCTCCTGCACAAGACCGACCCCGCCCCGGTCGGCTTCGACCACCGCGCCGCCGCGTCCCGCCTGCGCCACGCCGGAGCCTGCTCCGCGCAGCACGCCTCGCTCGCCGAACTCGGCATCCCTCGCCCGCAGAAGTTAGACGTGCTGTGCGCCGTTGCCGGACTCGCCATCAGCCTGAAGGCGCACAAAATGCCCCACGACAAGCGGCTGATGAAGATGGTGGTGCGCCACACCGGGCGCGGGAGCAACGAGCGCGACCTGGTGAACGCCTGCGACAAACTGCGCGGCATGGGCAAGGCGGACGTGAAAGCGCACGTGCTGGTGGCGGACGAGGAAGGGCTGAAAGCATTGCCGATGCCGGTGATCGCGCACGTGGAACACGACCACTTCGTCACCGTCGTCAAGGCGGATGCGGCGGGGGTCTCGTATGTCTGCGTGGACTGCGGGGAGTGGCCCGGCGGTCGGGTGGATCTTTCGTGGGAGCAGTGGCGGGCGATGCAGGCGGACGGCTACATCTGCGTGGTCAAGTCCGGCGGCGAAGCCGACCGGGTGCTGGGCAAATTGCTGGACCCGGACGCGAAGTCGGAAGAAGCGGCGACCGGCGGGCGGTTCCCCGGAGTCCAGATCGCAATGAACCCGTTCCGCCCCGGTCAGACGCTGGGGAGCGTGTCGGAGTTGTCCGCGATGTACCGGGGGCTACGGGGGCATATCATGGCACTCACTGTGGGCGGACCGGCAGCCACTTTAGTCTGTGGCTACCCGCCGGGCTATCCGCCCTGCCCGCCGAACTCGTGTTGCCTCTTCGCTGGCGGTGGCGGTGCGGGTGGCGGTGGCGGTGCGGGTGGCGGTCCCGGCGGTGATGGACCATTGATGGACATGATCTACGGCGCGTCGGCGGGCGACCCGGTGAACCTGGCGACACTGGAAGAGGAGTACATGCCCGCGCCGGATCTGACGGTCTATAACCCGACCGGTCCGAGCGTCACCTGGCAACGTTCGTATCGGAGCGGGCGCGGGCTGGACTCCGCGTACGGCTACAACGACTTCGGACTCGGCTGGACCCACAACTATAACCTCTTCGTCTTCGACCCCGCCTCGGTCGCCGTCACCCCGCCGAACACGACCACGGCACTGCGCGGGAGGGATGCGGACATGCCCGCTAACGGCATCGCCTCCGTGTCCGGGGGGAACACATGGGAAGTATGGCGCAACGGTCAGCAACTCGCCGCCTCGTCGACATTCACCACGGGGCTGACCAACGGGTGGTATGTGTTCGATAACAGTTCCGGGGGGACATCGGTGACTATTTCCATCCCCTTCGCGGCGGTGCAGGGAGGGGGGTATGAGTTCCGGTTTAATCATTCCACCGCCGGGAAGATCTCCGGGACGTTCACGGTCGGGGTGCCCTCGCGAAAACCATCTGCGGGCGGGGCGAAGTACCTGGTCCTGCCGAACGGCGCGCGAGTCGCGATCTCCTGCCCCGCGTTACCGACGGCGGGGACCCCTCTGGTCACCTGCTCGGTCGATGCCGGGCAGCCGTATCTGGTCCAGATGCGCTGGAACGGCGTGCTCGAGCAGCCGGACTATCTGGTTACTACATCGGACCAGACACAGATGCTGTTCGCGGTGGCGCAATGGTCGGAGAACGGCGGACTCGTGTATACCCTTTCCACGCTGGCGGACAGGGTCGGCAACACGCTGGCTTTCCGGTACCGGTACCTGTCCTACAACGCGATGGGGCGGTATTACGCGGGCAAAGCCCCCGTGCTGATCGGGATAGACCGCTTGGTGAACGGTTCGCCGATCACCCTGCTGACGATAGACCGGGACTACACCACACCGCCGTTCCCGAACCCTCCCCGCTGCCCCGGTTGTGTCGCCAGCGTGACGGACGCCTACGGCAGGAGCGTCTACTATAAGTGCCCCCCCATCCAATCCGGGTACGGGATGTCGCCCTGGCGCAAACTGGATGAGGTTTCGCAGGTAGTCGCGACCGGCACGGCGAACCCGCCGATGCGTTCCCGGTTCACGTACGTCGCCGTGGCGGACCACGGCGGCTCGTCGGGCAATACGAATATCCCGATCCTGAAGACGATCACGGTGCCGTCTCCGACGGGGACGGGCACGGCGACGGCGACGATCAACACGAACGTTTCGACGGGTCAGGTGACGAGTCTGGTGGACGCGAACGGGAACACGACCGAGTTCGCCTCGGTCGATACGAACGGCAACGTGGTGACGACGGGGAGCAGCAACCGGACGAAGGTGACGGTGAAGGACCCGCTCGGCAACGTGGTGTACTGGTACATCGCCGGGTTCAACGCGAACATGAGCAAGGACCGCATTATCGACG
>JAYULM010000392.1:0-8558 GCA_043763605.1 Armatimonadota bacterium
GGCGGGCGCGTTGAAGAGCGCGCCGAGCGGCAACTGCCCGAGTATCGCCGACGCCAGCGCGAACGAGCACACCATACGCACACCCCGACGGCTCCAAAAGTTTTGTTGTTTCATGGTTTTGTCCTTTACGCGCTTCCGTTCGCGACGAATTCCCTTGCCGTTCCTGCCTCTGTTACGGCATTGGCCCGCCACTTCTCCTACCTTTTAACAGGCATCAGATAGCAGTATACCCACTCCGCGAGAATCGACGCATTTTTTTTCGCGTTTGCGCACGAAACTTGACGCCCGTTCTGACGGCGGTTACACTGTCGTTTGAAATGATCCTTGTTTTCGCCCCGTTTCCGGTATTGGAGCGTGTTGCCATGACGCAGCAATTCGTCCCGGGCGAACCGCAAAAGCCGGTCCGTGTTTCCACTTTCGCGGGCGGTCCGGGAGTACGGTCCGCCTCCGTGATCCGCCTGCTGCACGGCGAAGTGCTCGCGGTTGGCTTCGCGGGTGGACGCATGGGGGAACTTTTAGCCGAGGCGATGGACAGGCAGGGTGTCCCGCATGTGCTCACCGGCACGGCGTCCGAGACGCGCGGCGGTTTTCTTCTGCTCGACCGTGAAGCCGGGGTCGTGACGTTAGTCCCCGAAACCGCGCCCGCCGTCACGGACGGAGAAACCGCAAAACTGCTCGCGTCACTCGCACGGCACCTTCCGGACGCGTCGTATCTTCTGATCACCGGAGGCGATGACGATGCCGAATCCGAGATGCTCACTGCCGCTTTACACAATGCAAAGCAGGCCGGGGTTCCGATAGTCGCCGACTTGAAAGGTTTATCGCTCGCGGAGGGTCTGAAAGTTGGGGGGATTTTTCTGCTCCGGGTGAGCCACAAGTCTCTACAGAAACATTTGGAGCGCAGTCTGATCCACGACTCGGCGATAGTCCGGGCGGTGAATGATCTACGCGACGCGCACGGAATCGTCCACATCGTCGTGACGCTGGGCGAGGACGGTGCGATTCTCGTGGGCGAAGACGGCGCAACCCGGGTCCACGCCCCTGTTGTTTCGCACTTCAACCCGACCGGCGGCGGACAAACACTGATCGGGACGATGACGGTGCGACTGACGCAGAACGGGGGCGAACTGGTGGACGCACTGCGTTGGGGGTGCGCCGCCGCGTCGGTCAACGTGACGCATGACGAACCGGGTTACGCCACGCCCGGCGAAGTGCAGATACTCCTTCCGAAAACCACGGCGATCCCGGTGCAGTCCCGGTGAAACAAGTCGTATCCGTGTCGCTCGGTTCGGCAAGCCGCGACTTCGAGGAACAAGCCACGTTTCTCGGGGAACCGTTCACCCTGCGCCGTGTCGGCACCGACGGGGATTATGCGAAATACAACGCCCTCCTGCGCGAATGGGATGGCAAAGCGGACGCCCTCTGTCTGGGCGGGATCGACCGCTATGTCTGGTCGGACGGCAGGCAGTACGAGTTCAAAGACGCCCGCAAACTCATTGAGGGCGTGACGAAGTCGCCGATTGTGGACGGGAGCGGGCTGAAAAATACGCTGGAGCGCGAGACGATCCGGGTTCTGTCCGACGCAAAGCGGGTAGACTTCGCGCGGTCGAACACGCTGATGGTCTGCGGCGTGGACAGGTTCGGAATGAGCGAGGCGTTGGTAGAGCAGGGCGGTCCCGTGGTTTTCGGCGATATGATGTTCAATCTCGGTATCGGTCTGCCGATTAAAACATGGAAGGCGCATCGGTTCGCGGCACGAATGTTACTCCCGCTATTGACGCAACTACCGTTCAAGCTGCTGTATCCCACCGGCGAGTCGCAAACCACCACGGTCCCGAAATGGGGCGAATGGTATCGCTGGGCAGACGTGATCGCCGGAGATTTCCTGCTGATCCGCCGCTACCTGCCGGACGCGACCGGGGAGCCGCTCGCGGGAAAAACGATCATCACGAATACGACGACCCGGAATGACAGAACGGAACTGGCACGGCGCGGGGTTCGCCTCCTGGTCACATCCACTCCGCGCTTCGGCGGGCGGTCGCCGGGTACCAATGTTCTCGAAGGCGTCTTCGTCGCGCTGAACGGCGGCAAACCGCTTTCCGAGGACGGCTACCGGGAAATGCTGACGCGCCTCGCGTGGACGCCGAATGTGGAGGAGTTGTAAGCGTTGGGTATCATGGGGCAACGTGCCTGGCGCACTCGGCGCAGATAGCGTCCACGACGCCCAAAAGTTCGGGAAGCAGACCGATAGCGAAAAGGCGCGACTTGTGGATCGTGTTGTCGGTGCGCAGGGCGTAGAACTGCCAGCCGTCGCCGTTCGAGACCATGCCGTAAACGTCGGCGATAATTCCGGCACGGGTGTTGTTCCACCGGCACGCCGCCATTTCCGCGACACATTGTATCTCACCGCTCTCGAAATCGTCCTTCTTCGCCTCCACGATACACAAAAGTGGTGCTTCCAGGTAGGCACGTTTCGGGGCGATAAGGTAGTCGACGAAACCGGTCAGGGTGTCGGTTTCGATCGGCTCCCCTTTCCACGCTTTCAGTCGTCCGTGGCGCGGCAGGATTTCCAGCAGGACGGCGTCGATCAGAAGCAACTTTGCCGCCTCCGACCCAACCAGATCGAAGTAATCCAGACGGACAATGGCTTCGCGCAGGTAAACGCCCGGTTCGACGGGCGCACTTGTCACGTCCCACGTCGTAAACTCCCGCGCTGGAACGATTAGCATGGCGTCGCGGATCGTCAAGTCAGTGTATTTGCGCTTCGAGACGGGCAGTACGGCGGCGGGCGTGTCGGGTGCCATACGACTATTGTATCGCGGTCACGCCTACGACAGGAGCGTCGCAACCGGCTTCGTTTCGGCGGACGGGAACGCCGGGGCGTCGTCGTCGGCTTCGCCGTACTTGACGATGCGCGATCCGGGAGGGGGCTTTCGTGGACGCGAAACACTTTTCGCCATTCGATTTGGAAGCCACTAACCTGCTGGCGAATGAGCGGATAGCACGGCTGGTATCGGTTTGGGCGATTGCTTTTTGCTGGTCGGTTGTTGGGGGGAGGGCTGATTTTGAGCAACGGGAGCGCAACGGACGACTGATCCAGAAGAAAGGTCACTGTCGTCTCGGTGTCAGTGCCTTTCGCAAATGTTGTGTTACCGCACCATTCGCAACGCGGCGACGAGCGCGTCGATCTCTTCCTTGCTCCGTTGCTCCGTCACGCAAAGCAGTGCTACGTTCTCGCCGAGTTCCGGGTAGTCCGTCGCGAGTGGCAATCCACCCAGGATGCCCGCTTCTAACAGTCGTTTGTTGATCGCTTCGGGCGCGTCCGGCATCCGCACCACGAACTCCTTGAAGAACGGCGCGTTGGGGAATACTAGTTCGTATCCAGGCAGTTTCGCGATCTCGGTCGCAGCGTAGTGTGCTTTCTGTACACACAGGTTCGCTACCTGCGCGAAGCCGGTCTTACCCATCGCCGACAGGTACACCGTCGCCGCGAGCGCGAACAGTGCCTGGTTTGTGCAGATGTTCGAGGTCGCGGTGTCGCGGCGGATGTCCTGCTCACGGGTGCGGAGCGTCATCACATACGCCCGCGTGTTTTCGATGTCCACGGTCGCGCCGACGATCCGACCGGGGATGCGCCGGATGTACTCCTTGCGGCACGCTAAAAGTCCTAAGAGCGGTCCGCCGAATGCCGGAAAACAGCCGAGCGATTGCCCCTCGCCCGTCACAATATCGGCACCGAGCGCGCCGGGCGTTTCGAGGACGCCGAGCGCGATAGGGTCAACCGACACGACCAACAACGCACCTTTCGCGTGCGCGGCATCGGCAATCGCGCGTAGATCCTCGATGGTGCCGAAGAAGTTCGGGTGTTGTACCACGATACATGCCGTGTCGTCGCCAATCGCCTCGGTCAGCGCGTCGCCGTTTATCGCGCCGGTTTCGCCGACATACCCGACCTCGGCGATATTTTCCGTGTGCGATTCGAGGTACGTTCGCATCGTCTGCCGGTACGCCGGGTGCAATGTTTTCGCCACGAGTACACCGGTTCGTTTCGTCAGGTCGCACGCCATCAGTACCGCTTCCGCAAGAGCGGTCGCGCCGTCGTACATGGAAGCGTTGGCGACCTCCATTCCGGTCAGGCGCGAGATCAGCGTCTGGAACTCGTAGATGCTCTGCAGAACACCCTGTGAGACCTCCGGCTGGTACGGAGTATACGCGGTGTAAAACTCGGATCGACCGGTGACATGACCGACCACGGGCGGAATATAGTGGTCATAGATGCCCGCCCCGAGGAAGCACGGGTAGCGATCCATGTCGGCGTTCTTGCTCGACAGTGCGATCAGATGCTTGCGGAGCGAAATATCATCCAGCATGGGCGAAACGCCGCCGAAATCCGCCGACTCCAGTACGGCGGACGGGATGGTATCGAACAACTCGGAAACGGACCCGACGCCAATCGCGGCAAGCATCCGCGCCCGATCCGACTCGGTATTAGGAATATAAGACACTTTACTGGGGCTACTTTCTATTTTAGTTGAACCGCCAAGACGCCAAGTTCGCCAAGGTAAGAGGAGGGGAAAAGAGGGTTTAGAGTTTTTTCTGTTCGCTCGTTCTCGGGCGACCTGTACTCAACCGGCAAGCAATTTACTTTAAACCCTCTCTTCCCCTCCTCTTACCTTGGCGAACTTGGCGTCTTGGCGGTTCAAAATCTTTAACTACTCGCCGATTTCTGTTTTGTAACCGTCCGCCGTAAGGAGGGCTTCGACTTCGGCGGCGTCCTTGAGGCGGACTTTGATCATCCAGCCGTTTTCGTAAGGCGACTCGTTCAGTGTGGACTCGCTCCCGGAAAGCGTGTCGTTCACCTCTAATACTTCGCCCGAGACGGGGGAGTACAACTCGGACACGGCTTTGACAGACTCCACGGTCCCGAAAATGTCGTCGTAGGAAAGTATTCGACCGGCTTCGGGCAACTCGACGTAGACGACATCGCCCAACTCTTCCTGAGCGTGATCGGTGATTCCAATCGTGGCGATATCGCCGTCGATCCGCACCCATTCGTGCGATTTGGAGTACTTCAGTTCGGTCGGAATGCTGGACATACGTTTGGTTTGTCTTTCTATCGTGAAAAAAGGCTCGGCTTCTGGTTCGCCCGTCGGGGACACAAGTCCTCCCCCGGAAACCCGCGACAGCGATAGTATACGCCGCGCGGCGTCCGGCGACAAACGGCGACGGAAACTCTTCGGCGTATGCCATGAGGAACCTACCCGTGCGGCGACGGGTCGTACCAATCATACACCCGTTCCTCGCCGTCACCCGCGTCGCTGTAGGTCAGCCAGCGACGCGGACAGGTCGTATTGCGCCAGTCCATCGGCTCCGCGACCGGGCGCGGCACCGCCGCGAGCGCGAACGCTTCCGTCAGCGCGGCGCGAATGTCCCCCGTCACGGCGTCCGGGTCGGCGGATACGAACAGCGGCGTACCGGAGCGGGCGAGCAGGTCGAGCCACTGCCGGTTCAGCGACCAGGGCACCGGCTCGCCGCGCATGATCCCGACGCAGTCGGCGTCCACCGCAAAAAACGCGTCGTGTTGCGCCATGCGGAACGCCAGCGTGTTCACACCCATCTTGCGCGTGCGCTCCCACTCGCGCCCGGAAGTGTCGTCGCCGGTACGTTGCAACTCGAACAGCCCCGCTCCGAGATGCCCCACCGTGTTGCACCCGAGCAGAAGCGCGTCCCCGGCGGCGTCCCGGATCGCGCGGTACAGGTCGGTGATAATCTCGGCGTTCGTGCGTGACCGGTCGGCGAAATGCCAGCCGGGGAGCGTATAACCGTCCGCCATCGCGAAGCCCCACCGCCCGAACAGGTCGAACGCCGTGAAGTCATGCTTCACCAGTTCGTAGCCCCATTCGGCGGTTAACCGCTTGATGTCGTCCGCGATCAGGGCGACGTTCTCGGGCAGGGTCGGATCGAGCGTCGGGTGGATGCCGCCCTCGCTCGCCGCGGCGCGTTCCCGGTCGAGTAGAAGGCTTTCCGCAGTGTCCGGCGCGGCGGCAAGGGGGCGAATCCAGATGCCGGGACGTGTGCCGCGCGCGCTCATCTCCCGCGCCAAGCCGGGCATATCGGGGAAGCGGGCGTTACCGTGCGTATGCGGACCGCCCATCGCGCCGCCGAAGCCGGAACTTGGTTGCCAGCCGTCATCGATCACCATGAAAGGGCGGTTTACCGTATTGGCAGGCGCGAGGGACGCCACCAGTTCCGCGTCGCGCAAAATCTGCTCGTGCGACGACCTGCCGTAGGCGTAGTACCAGTTGTTGCTACCGTAAACCGGGAATCGCGGCAGGCGCGGGTTCGGACAAAGGCGACGACATAACGCCTGCGTCAGTTCCCGCGAGGTGCCGTTCGCGGCGGCGGGGCTTTCCACGCCGCGCACCGTCGCCGCCAATAGTTCCCGCCCGCCGAGCCGGACGCCGGACCCGCCGTTCTGCGTGTCGAGCGTCAGGACGTATCCGGACTGATCCACCGTGAAATGCGCCAGCGACGCCGCGCCGGTCTCCACGCCCAGCCCGAAGCCGGTCGCGGACGGCAGATGCCACGACACGAAGTACCAGAAGAACCGCCGTTCCGGGACGATGCCGCGCCATTCGAGGTCGCCGTAGCCACGCTCGAACGCGTCCCCGAGGAGCGTCACGCCTTCGGGTAACCGCACCCCGAAATGCAGGCGCACCCGGTGCAACGCCTCGCCCGGCGCGGAAACCCGCACGGTCAAGCCGCCGTCGTCGGTGTGCGAAAGCCGGACCGTGACGCCGTTCCCGCCCCACGTCTCGCCGTCCGCGTCCGCCGCCAGCGCGAACGCCCCGGCGTCGGTGACGGCATGGACCCGGTCGGGCAGCGCGACATATCCGGCATGGATCTGCGTCGTGGCGAGTGCCGACGCCGTCTCCGCCGCGATCAACGCCGTCACGATAGCAGCCCCCGCCGGAAAGGGGATTTCGGTCGGGGCGGGAATTCCCGCCGCATCACTACTCATAATGACCGCAGTGTACCCGGTTTCGCACTGTTGCGAGTCCGTGATGGAATCGCCCCGCCCCGCTTCACGCGGCGTGGATGCTGTAGAATAACGGGCGTATGGCACCACCAATCGTTATAGCCGGCGGGGGCGCGGCGGGGATGCTCGCGGCGTACCGGGCGGCGCAACTCGGCGCGGACGTTCTCCTGCTGGAAAAGAAATCGCGGCTCGGGACCAAGATACTGATCTCCGGCGGGGGGAAGTGCAACGTCACGCATGCCGGGAGCATGGAGGAGATACGGGCGAAGTTTCGCCCGAACGAAGCCCGGTTCCTCAAGCCGTCGTTTTACCGCTCCACCAACGAATCGTTCCTCAAGATGCTGACCGACAAAGGCATGGAAACGTACACGCGCCCGGACGGACGCATCTTCCCGGTGCCGCCGTTCGACGCCAAAGACGTGGTCGCGGTACTGGAAGCCCACCTGCGCGATGTCGGGGTGCAGGTGCGGCTGGACGCGGCAGTTTCCGGCGTGTCGGTTTCGGACGGCGCAGTTCACTCGGTCACACTTGTCTCCGGCGAAGTAATCGAAGCCCGGCACCTGATCGTCGCGACCGGCGGGTCGTCGTTCCCGGCGACCGGGACCACGGGCGACGGCTGGCGGTGGATGGAATCGCTCGGGCATACGCTGGTCCCGCTCCGCGCCGCGCTCGCGCCGCTTTATCTCGACCCTGTCCCGCCCGCCGACTGGTCGGGCGTCGCCCTGCGCGACTGCGTATTGCGTGCGCGCGCCGTGACCCCCGACGGCACACCGGGCAAGGAGACGATGCGATGGCGCGGCGATCTGCTCTGGACCCACAAAGGCGTTTCGGGACCGGTCGCGCTCGGCGTTTCCCGCGAAGTCGCCGAAGCGATCCCGAACGACAGCGTGGTGGAAGCAGACTTTTTGCCCGACGAACCGTTCGAGAAACTTACCGAGCGATTGTTGACCCACACCCGTGCCCACCCGCGCCGCGCCGTTTCCGATTTCCTGGAAGCCGAACCCGCCGTGCCCAACCGGCTGGTGCGCCCGCTGTTCGATTCCGTAAGCGTCGATATTGCCACGAAAGGCGCATACCTCGGCGCGAAGGAGCGGAACCGTCTCGCGAACGCTTTAAAAGCGTGGCGTCTCGGTCGCGTCCGGCACGTGCCGCTGGAGCGGGGCGAAGTGGTCGCGGGCGGCGTGTCGCTGGAAGACGTGGACCCGCAAACCATGCGCTCAAAGAAAACGAAGGGCTTGTACCTCTGCGGCGAGATCCTCGACATCGCCGGTCCGGTCGGCGGCTACAATCTGCAAGCCGCTTGGTCCACGGGCTATGTCGCGGGCGAAACGGCGGCGCGGGATCGGGGCGCGGAATAACGCAAAGAAAACCCCGTGCAGGTTGGTCGGCAGTATACCTTCCCCTTCTAAGTCACAATACATTAGACTCTATCTCAAAAAGAGTAAAATGGCGATATAATTTTTTTCGTCATGAAAGAACGAGCAAGAAATGAGCTACCGACGGTCTGGGAAGTGCCCGA
>JAYULM010000393.1:0-2415 GCA_043763605.1 Armatimonadota bacterium
CTACCTTTGAGAGATAGGGTCGTTGCAATGAATAGCGATTTGAGTTGATCCGACAGTTCCAACGAAGGCTCCTTAGCGGAATAGGTGATGATACTATACCAGATGGAGCGGTTTAAATATTGAAAGTCCCCAACACCTAACACCTTCCCGTATTCGCTGGGTGTATGCAGGCGATGTTGTGACGGCGGATTCGGCGCGGTCGCGGCAACGGCTGGTGTCCGCCGCTTGCGAGAAAACGTATCCGCATACGCCGCGCCTGCCGAACGAGTTGATCAACCGCCGCGCGTTAACGTCGGTCGCGGCGGCGGCGCGGCGTAACCTGTTCGAGGCGATGCTGGTTGCGGGGCACTTGGAGAACTGCGGTATCGAAGGCTACCCGCCGGAGCGGAGCATGTACGCCAGTCTGCTCAAGGAGAGCGGCATCCACCGCCAGAACGACGCAGGCGATTGGTCGTTCGGTGCGCCGGACCCGTCGCGCGACCCGGCACTGCGCGCCGTCTGGGACACCATCGAGCGGTTCCTGTTTAACGGCTCGGCGGAACTCAAAGCGCGTCCGGTGACGGAACTGATGGACGAACTGCGCCTGCCGCCGTTCGGGGTCAGCGAGGGGATGATCCCGGTGCTGTTGTGCGCGTCGCTCCTGTATCACGCCGACGAGATCCTGCTGTACGAGGACGGCGCGTTCGTCACCGGCTTGGACGCGGCGACGTTCGAGCGGCTGGCGAAACGCCCGGAGTTTTTCGCGGTGCAGGGCGTGCGGATCACGGGCGAGCGGGCGAAGGTGATCGCGCGGTTGGCGAAGGGGCTACTTAAACCCGACGAACCGCAAACGGTAGGGCGGTTGGTGCGGGCACTCTACCTGCGCGTGGCGCGACTGCCGATGTACTCGCTTCGGACGTTCCGCGTGAGTAAAGAAGCGCAGGCGGTGCGCGAACTGCTCAAAGAGGCACGCGAGCCGGAGCGGTTGTTGCTCGTAGAACTGCCGCAAGCGGTCGGTGCGGAACCGCTTTCCGACGAATCACGCGAGGATGACGAAAACACTACCCGATTCTTCGACGGTCTGAACGCCGCGCTCTTTAGTTGGTTCCGCGCCTTTCCGAACTTGATCACGCGGGTAAACACGACCTTGTTCGAGATATTCGGGGCGGAAAGCCGGGACGACCTGAAGGAGCGGTTCGCGAACGTTCAGGAGTTGATTCGGGAGCCGCGCCTGAAAGCACTGGCGGCACGCATCGCGGACGAGCCGACCGACGAAACCAAATGGGTAGAGTCGGTGGCTTCCGCCGTACACGGGCGCGTCCCTGGAAGTTGGACGGATTCCGACGAAGGAAAATATTCGGATGCCCTCTATACGCTTCTGATCTCTTTGCAGAGCGTTGAACTTGTCGCGGTTGCGAAAGCGAAATTCGAGGGACGAGAAACGCAAATCGGCGCGATTGTGTCATTCATCAATGAGTCCGGCACGGGATATAGAATAGCGTTAAATCTGCCAGAAAGCACCGAGCGGAATATACAGGAACTTGCGGATTCCGTTTGGGACAGCGTTAGTGTAGTGATCGGAAATGAAACGCACGAGGTGCAGTTAGCGGTGATGAACCGCGTAACGAAAACCCTGATGCGTCGTTCCGAAAGGCAACTCGCTAATGCAGGAAATGAAACCCATCGTTCACGTGATGGGTATATCGGGCGGGAAAGATAGTTCCGCCCTCGCCGTTTATGTCCGCCGTCGTCTGCCCGAGATCCACGCGCAGATGCACTACTACTTTTGCGACACGGGTGAAGAGTTGCCGGAAACTTACGAGTACCTGGATTCGCTCGAAGTCCTTCTCGGTAAACCGATTTCGCGCCTGAACCCGGACAAGCCGTTTTCGCATTACCTGAAAATGCACGGCAATCTTTTGCCCTCGCCCCGCCAGCGATGGTGTACGTCGCAACTGAAAATCAAGCCGTTTGAAAAATGGCTCGAACGCGAGTTCGGCGACGCGCCGATTTTGTCGTATGTCGCTATCCGTGCCGACGAGAACCGCGACGGCTATATGTCGCATCGGGAAAATGTTCGCGCGGTGTATCCGTTCAAAGAGGCGGGCGTCGATAAAGAGGGCGTGTTCCGAATCCTGGAAGAAGAGGGCGTCGGGCTTCCGAAATACTACGAGTGGCGTACCCGCTCCGGTTGCTACTTCTGTTTCTTTCAACGCAAAGTCGAATGGGCAAACCTGAAAGACCGCCACCCCGAACTGTACGAGGAGGCGAAACGGATCGAATCGGGGCTAACGAACTTAAAAACGGGTGAGCCGAAAAATTATTCCTGGTCGCAAGGGGAATGGCTTTCCGATTTGGAGAAACCCGAACGAGTAAAGGTAATACGAGAGATGCACGAGAAGGCGATGGAAGACGAACGCCGCCGCCGCAAGCCGT
>JAYULM010000394.1:0-35138 GCA_043763605.1 Armatimonadota bacterium
CGACAGAAACGACACGCACCACGTCGCCGTACTTTTCGCCGAACAGCATCATCGCGCCCAAGTTGCGTGCCTCGTCTATCGGCAACTCCTTGATCTCGACCGGCAGTTCGCTTTGTATAGCCGTGTTAACTGCGTCTTCGATGAACATGACATCGTCCTCGGTTAGCGGGCGCGGTTGCGAGAAATCGAACCGCAACTTATCCGCAGCGACGAGCGAGCCGCGTTGTTGCACATGCGTCCCCAGATGATCCCGCAGGGCTTTGTGAAGCAAATGTGTGGCCGTATGGTTTCGCATGATGTCACGTCGGCGGTCCAAATCAACAGTGGCGGACACCTCGTCCCCGACCCGAAGTGTTCCGACTTGGATAACCCCGGTATGGAACCATAAACCGTTCTGTTTTTTCGTATCATTCACCGAAAAGGAGGATCGGTCGGTTTTGATCTCGCCCGTGTCGCCGATCTGGCCGCCCGATTCCGCGTAAAACGGCGATATGTCCAGTAGTATGTCGGCTTGGGTGTCGGGACGACTCGCTGTCACGCTTTGTACCGGTTTGCCCTCAACGACGATGCCGACGATACGAGCGGGTGCGGCTGTCCCCGTGTACCCGACGAATTTTGTGAGCGGCAGGGAGCGAAGCAGTTCCTTGAGGTCTTCGTCCCCCGTTACCCAGGTCGCCTTGCTCCCCTTGCCGGACGCCGCCGCGTGAACCGTTTCCGCCGTCTCGTAGGAGGCGCGATCCACCACGATCCCGCGTTCCGCCGCGACTTCCTGCGTCACCTCGAACGGCAATCCGTTCGTCTGGTACAGGTCGAACGCCTCTTCGCCGGAAAGCGAGCCGCGTTCCAGTAATTCGTCCAGGAGGGACAAGCCGCGCTTCAGCGTGTTGCGGAACTGCGTCTCCTCGGTGCGCACCTGCCCCAAGATGTAGTCGAGGCGGTCGGTCAGTTCCGGGTAGGCGTCTTGCATCACTGCCACGACCGTGGGGACGGACTTATCCAGAAACTGGTCGTCCGTGAAGCCAAGAGTCCGAATTCCGGCGACGATGGCGCGACGCATCAGGCGGCGCAACACATAGCCGCGCCCGGTGCGGTCCGGCGTGACGCCGTCGGCGATCAAAAACGTCGTCGCGCGGGTGTGGTCCGCGATGCGGCGGAACGCGATGTCTACCGGCGAATCCGGCGTCGATGTGTACGTTTTGCCCGACAGTTTTTCCAGATCCGCGATGATTGGGCGCAACAGGTCGGTCTCGAACGGTCCTGACAGACGGTTGATCGCCGCCGCCGTGCGGTCCAAGCCCATGCCGGTGTCGATATTTTTCTTCGGGAGCGGAATCAGTTGGTACGCATCGCCCTCGCCCTGCCCGGTAAACTGCGTGAAAACGAGGTTCCAGATCTCCAGCCAGCGCGAACCCTCGCCATCCCAGTCGGCATCGAACGGCTCGCCCGGCTTGGTGTCGAAGAATATCTCGCTACACGGCCCGCACGGTCCCTGCGACTTCGTCTTGATCGCGTTGGAGGGCCAGTAGTTCGTCTTCTCGCCGAGGCGCGAGATCCGCTCCGTCGGCAGTCCGCACACCTCGTGCCACAGGCGGAACGCATCGTCGTCGTCCTGAAAGATCGTGACACGCAAATCCTTCGGGTCGAGTTTGAGCACTTCGGTTAAAAACTCCCACGCCCAAGTAACCGCTTCGACCTTGAAATAATCGCCGAACGCGAAGTTGCCGAGCATCTCGAAAAAGGTACAGTGCGACGTGTCCCCGATGTCCTCGATGTCGTTAGTGCGCAGGCATTTCTGCGACGTAGCGAGGCTGTTCCGGGGTGGCGTGGCGCGGTCCTCGAAGTAGGCTTTGAACGGGACCATCCCGGCAACAGTAAAAAGAAGCGTCGGGTCATCGGTGACAAGGGAGTCGCTCGGCAGGCGCAACGCCCCCTTGCTTTCAAAAAATTGCAGATATTTCTGGCGTAATTCGCGGGCTAACATAGTACAGGCAGTATACGGCGTGGGGTGGCGTTTGGTAAAGACGAAAGCGGGTCACGGGACAGATGGGTTCGACGGGGCAGACGGTAAGAGTCGAGGAATCACGTTTTCGGAATGCCGGACGGATTCGAACGCTTCCTGCAACGCGGTCCATTCTGCGGTATTCGGGACGCGATTGCCGCACATCTTTTGTCGAATGCGCTTCCGTTCATACGCGAATCGCAGGGATAATATCCGGTTACGCGTGATTTCAAGTTTGTCCAGAGCGGCGAGCAAATGGTGTTCTTGCGCCGATTTCTGCAGGTCGGCACCTACCAATGTACCGAAATGTTTGAGCACCCGCGAATACGGACCACCGCACACCGCCCAACTACACTTCGATAAACAGGAGCGGAGTGCGACAGCGCGTTTTGGCAAAGGCAACCTGGGGTTGCGCACCTTTCGCGCGTCGTTGTTAAATGAACCCATCGAGGTTACTTCATTCCGCCGATACGATTCGGAAGTCCAAGCCCTCTTCTTTCAATGCGGTACGGAGTGCGGCGAAATCGGCGTCGGTTTGCGGAAACGGTTGGGGCGAATCCACGGCATGTTTTGCGACGCGTCCAGGAGTGACATGCCCCTGCCCCTCATTCCACGCATCCGCGCGAGCCAGTTCGTTGAGGGCTTGGCGTACGCCTGCCATTCCATCTTCATCGTAGCCTGCTTGAACGAAGAGTCGCCGGGACTCGTCATCCCGGAGTTGTTCCGCCAAACTCTCGCGAAAATCTTTCAACATCATCTTTCGTTTTCTCCCAGAGGCTGACCGCCGTCTCAATATCGTTCTGTTGCTTATCTTTAGTTCCACCGCCGACGAGAATAACCCAGACATTGCCGAGCCGAACGTAATACACACGATACCCCGGACCGTAATCCACTCGTATCTCGCTGATCGCACCGCTTATCCGTTCGCGCTGATCGCCGAAGTTACCCGTGTTCATTATCCGCGCCAGACGAAACAGAATTCTTGCACGTGCCACCGGATCGCGAAGGCTATTCAACCAGCCTATAAACGGAGCGGTCCCGTCTGATAGAACAAGCTCGCGGAGATGGACGACCGGCTCTTGCGCTTCTGGCTCATCTTCAGAAGGAGATACATCGCTCTCAGCACTGAAACTTTCCGGTTCCTTTTGCTGCTTTGCTTTCTTTTTGGCGGGCATACTCTACAACTATTTTACAAGAAACGGGGCGGTTGCGCACTGAATGGCAACTGCCCCGTTTTCTTCGCCTTTACGCCATTTCCTCCGGCACCAGATGCAACGTCTCCTGCTCGCCCATTCGCCGAAACACCGACACCGGGACGCGGACGCCGGACCGCTCGTCGGTCAGGAGGCGGTGCGGATCCACGATACCGGCTATAGAATTGCCGCGACGCCGATCACCGAGCACCGGACGCGCCCTTCCCCAATCAGTTCCCCGCCACCCAATTCGCCGTGTTGATCACGGTCGCGAAGCAGATCCCTTGTGCGGCAGAGATGATCTACGGTGTCGTTACGGCGGGAGTCGTTGCCGGAGTGGCTAACGATATGCGCAGGTTATTGACTTTCTTATCCGACCAGTTCTTGAGCGCGAACACCAGGTCCTTGAGCTTGGTACCGGGCGGGACCGCGAAGAGAATAGTCATGGTCTGTGAGGAACCCGGTAGCAACTTCTTGCTCGTCCAGGCACCCTCACTGCGCATATCATAGGCAATCGGCGCGTACGAATTCCCCTCCAGGTCCGTCAGTGCCGTTTTGAGATCCGGCGGGTAACAATCCAGCTGCTGGACCGTGTTCTGCCCGTTCTTGGCAAGACACTTGACGGCGATGAGCGTGTTGCCGGGCTTGGGCGTGAAGACGTGCGTGGTCGGATCATCGGTTGCGACGCTGTGATAACGGCTATAGTCCTGCTCGCTGCCGGGTACATTCAAGGTGTAAGTGTCTACCTCCTTGACTTCCTGGACCTGAAAGCGCCACCGTCCGTCGAACAACATCTCACCGATTTTACCGTTCATCCCCGTGACCTGATTGGCTCCGCCGGGCTGCTGTTTCGGCGTGGCTGATTTGGGGGGTTTTGCTTTGCTGGCAGGTTTGTTTTTCCCCGTCTGGGCAATGGACGGGAGGGGATAGAGAACGGTGAGTGCCGTTATGCCCAAGCACACAGCCGTAGTGCTCGCCCGAAACAGGCGGTGGTTGCTGATCATTATTTCCTTCCGAGGCGGTGTCTTACCGCCTTGTCGCGCAGGGGCGATGTCGTAAAGTCGTGTTGTAGTGTTGCGATACGCTTCGCGTCGGACAGTGATTGCACCGTGACGGGAAGTTAGTTGACTTCCCAGGCATGCAAAGTCCTACGACACCCGCTCGCACACGGATTCACACCAACCTTACTGTACCCGGGAACGTCCCTGAATTCGCTTTTGTGTGCGTTATTACACTGGGCTTGTACACGCGGGAACGTTCTACGATTCGAGTAAATACTTTCAGAAAGCGGTGATATAAACAAAAACGGCTCCTTTTCTTACCATCTGGTAAGAAAAGGAGCCGTTTTCCGCGCGCTATTGTTTCGCGACGCGAACCCGTTCTTTCGGGTAGCAGGTTACTTCGCGGTCGAGGGACCGGAGGATTCCGTGGACGGACCGGCAAGGAACGAGCGGAGCATCCAAGCCATCTTCTCGTGCTCCTCCATCTTGCCGGTCAGGAAGTCCGCCGTTCCCTGATCGTGGCACTCTTCGTCGATCCTGTCGATGGCTTCGCGCAGGCTACGGATGTTGTTCTCGTGCCCTTCGACAAGCCGTGCTACCATATCGCCCGCGTCCGGGTATGTTTTCGGGTCCTCTTCCTTCAGGTTGGAGAGTTTCAAAAACTCGCCCATCGTACCGACAGCGTTGTAGCCGAGAGCGCGGACGCGCTCCGCGATTTCGTCAATCGACTCGGACAGAGCCGTGTATTGCATCTCGAAAAGTTCATGGAGCGAAATGAACTGCGGTCCGACGACGTTCCAGTGATAATTCCGCGTCTTGATGTATAGCACGTGCTCGGCGGACAGGATCTTGTTCAGTTCGTCGGAAACCGACTTGCGGGTGTCCGCGTTCAATGCGATGTTCAGTTTTTCCATCAGGTTGTTTCTCCGTTAAAGTCTTCGCGCGCCCGGGAATCTATCCCGAAACCGCGCCGGTGTTGGTATACCCATATCCGCCCCGGAAAACTCCGCCGCCGACTTTCATCGGTCCGTTATCGCGCGCAAGCCTTTGACCGTCAGCACGATGATGGTGGCGAGCAGTAGTACCCCTCTGATTTCCAGCGGCATCCAGGACGCCAGATACAGCGCGAACAGCACCACGGCGACGATAACTGCCCCCTCGCGCACCTCGC
This sequence comes from Armatimonadota bacterium, assembly GCA_043763605.1. Taxonomy (GTDB): domain Bacteria; phylum Armatimonadota; class Armatimonadia; order Armatimonadales; family Armatimonadaceae; genus JACMIU01. The sequence continues at coordinate 5,365 of JAYULM010000394.1, forward strand.
GCAGAATCGGGTAGCGGATGTCGTCGCGTCGCCACGCATCCCTAACCGTGTCCGCGAGCAAGCCGCCTTCGCATCGGACGCAGTGCGTCGCGTCCGGTGGGTTGACACACCCGCACCGGCGGCACACCGTTTCACGCCGGTTCACCCGCGCCGAGTACGCCCCCCGCCGTTCCTTCTCCTCCGCGAGATCGAGCGCGACGAGGCGAAGTTTGTTGTCCAAGCCGCCGCCCCCGATATGCCCGCCTCCTAATGGTTCATGCCTCTCCATCATTCCACGCGCCGTTTCGTAGGCGGTATGGGCTTCTTCATACAGGTTGCCCGCACGGAGAGCGTCGCCCAGAGATTCGTAGGAGGCGGGCGAGTCCGGGTGGCGAGCCAGCGCGGCACGCCGCTGTTCGATCTTTTCCGCGTCCCGCACCCATTGCGGGGTTCGATCCGCACGGTCCGACAGAAAGCGAAGGGTGATAAACGCCGCGATCAGTAGCAGTATGAATACGCTCATATCGCTCTACAACGTCCGGGGGCAGTTTTGGTTACGCCCGGCGCCGTCCCGTTTTTTGACACAAAAAACGATGTGTGTTATCCTGTATTCAGTCCGAATACGGGACACTGGGACGCGCTGACTGGCAGAGTTGTCACTCGGTTGGGCGTCCTTTTCCTTTTTTATCCATGAACACGCAACCCAGCATCACCACGGCGATAGTCCCGGCGGCGGGACTTGGCAGTCGGATGCGCCCGCTTTCCGACGCCGTCCCGAAAGAGTTGCTCCCCCTCGGTCGCCGCACGGCACTGCAACATCTGGTTAGCGAACTGACAGCGGCGGGTATAAACCGCATCGTGTTTGTCACCTCGCCCGCCAAAGAATCCCTCCTGCGCGGGGCGTTCGGCGACCGCGACAGCGAGACCAGAGCAGCATTCGCATACGCACTACAACACTCGATGCGCGGGCTGGGCGACGCCATCGGGCAAGCGCGGTCCCTTGTGGAAGAGGACGCACCGGTCCTGGTAGCACTGGGCGACGCCGTGATCAGAGAGACGGTCATCGGTGGCTTGACTGCGCGGTTGATCGCGTCATGCGCAAGCGATCCGCGCACGGTGGGACTCGCGGTACAACGGGTGCCGCCGGAAAAAATTTCGCGCTACGGCATCGTTGATCCCGTGTCCCCGGAAGGACGGCGGGACGGCGACTTTTTCGCGATCCGGGGAGTCGTGGAAAAACCGAAACCGGAACACGCCCCGAGCGATTTCGCGGCGGCGGCGCGCTATGTCCTGCCGTTCGCTACGTTCGCGACACTACTCGCGACTCCCCCGGACGCGAAGGGCGAGGTGCAATTGACCGACGCGCTACGCGCCCTCCTCGCCGCCGGGCACCCCGGCGTCGCCGTGCCGCTCCGCCCGGACGAGGCGCGGCACGACATCGGCGGGTTCGACTCGTACTTCCGGGCGTTCGCGCAATTCGCGCTCGCGGACAGCGAATTCGGACCGGGATTTCGGTGCGAATTGTCCGCCATCTTAAACAGTAACAAGGAGCCTGACGTGGAATGAAGGGCATTATCATCGCAGGAGGGGCGGGCACCCGTCTCCGTCCGCTGACCTACTCGCGCCCCAAACCGCTGATTCCTGTCGTCAATCGCGCCTTCCTCGAATATCAGGTCGCGCTACTGAAACAGCACGGGATGGACGAGATCATCTTCTGCACGAACTATATGGCGGATCGAATTCAGAATCACTTCGGGGACGGCTCGAAGTTCGGCGTGTCGATGCGCTATGCCATCGAGGATACGCCGCTCGGGACGGCGGGCGCGATCAAGAACGCGCAAAACTTGACCGGACGCGACACGTTCGTCGTTTTGAACGGCGACGTTCTTACCGATTTCGACCTGTCCGAGATCATCCGGTTCCACAAAGACAACAAAGCCCTCGTCACGCTGACTCTCAAGGATGTCCCGTCGCCGTCGCCGTACGGCGTGATCATCACTGACGAGAACGGCCGAGTGAGTGAGTTCCGCGAACCGAGCGAGGCAACGAAGAAGATGCTCGCGGCGAACCCGAACGTCGAGCCGACCGGGACGGACTATATCAACGCGGGCATCTACATCATGGAGCCGGAAGCCCTGGACCAGATCCCGACCGGTCGCCCGGTGTCCATCGAACGCGAAACTTACCCCAAAATGCTGGAGCAGAACAAGCCGGTCTACGCGTTCCATGCGACGGGCTACTGGCTGGACATCGGGCGACCCGAGCAGTACCGCCAGGCGACCGACGCGATCCTGAACCACGAAATCACTGTGGATGTTCCCGGCGCGTGGACCGAACGCGGCTACTGGGCAGAGGAAGGGGCGGTCGTCGACGAGACAGCGCATATCGCTCCGACGGTGCATATCGGTAAGAACGCCCGCGTCGGCGCGGGGGCCTCTATCGGCGGGCGGAGCGTGATCGGACCGAACTGCAAAGTCGGGAATAATGCGACCCTGACTAACTGTATCCTCGAAGACGGCGTGGTTATCGGCGACGGGGTCACCCTATCGAACGTAATTATGGATAATCATTGCCGTGTCGAGGAAGATGTCGTGGTCACGCTCTCGTCCGTGTTCGCCGCAAACACATTGCTGGCGAAGGGAACGCGCGTGGTTTAGGGTGTTGGGTGTTAAGTTGCCTCGTTCGACGAATCGTAACCGGTAGCGACACGACAAGTGGCTCCCCAACACCCAACACCCAACCCAGCGGAAACGCAGGGCGGAACACTTTCCGCCGCCCTTCCGCCTATTTCGTGGACCTGACACCTAACCACCGATGAGATTTCTCGCGATAGACTACGGCACCAAGCGGATCGGACTGGCGGCGTGCGACGAACTGGAGTTCGGGGCGTATCCGCTGGCGACGGTCCATCGGTCGCGGTCGCTGCGGCATGATCTCGGAGAGATTTTACGCCTCGCAGGAATCGAACAGATACAGGCTATCGTGATCGGCTTACCGCTCAACGCGGACGGATCGCACGGTCCGTCCGCACAAGCCGCGACCGAGTTCTCCCGCGCCCTTTCCAAAATGACCGCATTACCAATCACCATGCACGACGAATACGGGACCACGATGGACGCCGAGGAGATAATGCTGGAGGCGGACCTTTCCCGCGCGAAGCGGCGCGAGAAGATCGACCAGATGGCGGCTGCGAGCATCCTGCGCTCCTTCCTGCGCCACCGTTCAAACGAGAACCGAAAGGGGCAGGCGACGACCGAACCGTCCTCCGATGGGCAAACTGCTTGAGTATTCCCGAGAATCCCGAACCGCCTGATGCGTCGCCGCCGCTGCTTGCTCCAAAGAAACGCTTCCCGGTCGCGATTACCGTCGCCGTTGTTTTTGCATTGCTCCTTGTCGGCGGGGCGGTCGCCGTCACTCAGTATATTCGCTGGGCGAAACTTCCCGCAGGAGTCACGGGGACACCGACCCGCGTCACCGTGCCGACTGGCGCGACCGTGGAGTCGGTGGCGAGGAAACTGGACGATTCCAGGCTGATCCGCGACGCGCGCGTCTTCGCCATGAGCGCGAAAGGCGTTGCGATCCGCCCCGGGATTTACGATATCGCGCCGACGGAGTCGGTCGCGCGGATCATTTCCCGGCTCGAAAAGGGCGACGTGGTGACGGTCCGGGTGACGGTCCCGGAAGGATTCACCGTGCGTCAGATCGCGAAACGGCTGGCGAAAAACGAACTGTGTGACGAAGCGGCGTTCTACGCACTCGTTACCGAGCGCGGAAACACCCTGACTGCGCCGTTCCAGCCGCCCACGAATCTCGAAGGCTATTTGTTCCCCGATACGTATCGCTTCCCGCTCGGCGAGACGGAAACGCAGATCGCGCAGCGGATGCTCAGCGGCTTCGGCGCGGTTTTTGCGGAGCGATACGCCGACGAGATCCGCCGCTCCGGTCGGTCGGTTTCCGAACTGGTGATCGTCGCCTCGATGGTGGAGCGGGAAGCCCGGACGGCGGGAGACCGACCGCTGATCGCCGGGGTGATCTACAACCGGCTCGGGATCGGGATGCGGTTGCAGATCGACGCCACCGTGCAATACGCGCGCGGGGAGCACAAGGAACGACTACTCTATAAAGACCTGGAGATCGAATCACCGTACAACACGTACCGCGTCGCCGGACTCCCCCCCGGTCCGATCTGTTGTCCCGGCGCGGCGGCACTGGAAGCCGCGCTTCGTCCCGCTCGGCATAATTTCCTGTTCTATGTCGCCCGCACGGACGGTTCGCATGTGTTTGGAAAGACGCTTGCCGATCACAACCGCAACATCGCCGCCGTACGCCGGAGTCGGTAGCGATTGACGCCCCTTTCCCAAACGTGATACGATTCGCGGGGCGTCTGGTCGCCGAACGTCGTGCCCTTCGGAAACCTTTGGAGCAGTCCTCGCGTAATTAGACAGTACATGAAATCGGCGCGGGCGACTCCCCGATACCCACATCCCTAATTTCACCGACATCCCATAGATTATTCATACCCTTATGTCAGGAGACTTTTCCTTGAATCGCAAAACCTCTTTCCCAGTTCCCGCGCGGCGGCGTGCCACGGCGCAAGTGATCGCCTTAGCCGCTTCCCGTAAGAATTCCGAGGCGACGCGGAACACCGTAACGCTTGCTATGCTCGCCGGTGCTACCGTTGCCCTCGCTACTCTTTTGCTGTCGGGGTGCAACACCGGTCCGAAAACCTTCGCCAAAATCAACGGACAGATAGTCACCGAGGAAGAGTATTTGCATCAGTTAGAGCGACAAACGGTCGCCGTCCCCGGCGGGCAACCCACCAACGCCGAGCGTGTGGTCCTCGACCAGATCATCAGTAACCGTGTGATCATGGCGGAAGCGTCCAGGAACGGCGTCCTGCCCAGCGACGAGGAAGTCGGGAAAATGTTCGACGTTCAGAAGAAACTTTTTGTCGCGCAGTACCCCGGCAAAAACTACGACGACGCGATGAAAGAGCAAGGGACTACCACGGAAGAGATCAAAAGCGACCTGCGTGTGCAACTCGCCGAGACCGCCCTGTACGGCAAACTCCTGAAACTGGACGAGAAAGAAGTACGCGAAGCGTACGAGAAGTTCCGCAGTGCCTTCGGACTTCCCGCCCGTGTGCAAATGCGCCTCGCCGTCGCCGCCGAAAACTCCGCTGAGTTCGCGAAAATCAAGGCGGACCTTGCGTCCGGCAAATCGTTCGACGCCATCGCGAAGGAATCCAACCCGATCCAGATGCGCGGAACGGGCGGACTCCTTCCGCAAGCGGTCGCTACAAACACACTCGCCCCGCAGATGCAGGCAAAAATCTCGCAAACGGCGGAAGGCAAGTATTTCGGACCTATCGACTTCCAGCAGAAGGGCGTCAAAGCCTGGGTCAAGATCGAGAAGAAACTGCCGGAATACTCGATCCCCTTCGAGGACGCCGCCCCACTTGTGCGCCGTCAGTTGGTGCAACAAAAACTGCAAGACCCCAAAAATCAGTCGGTCAAGAACGACATCCTGCAGAAGAAGATGCAGGCGAAGTTCGAATCGGAAAACAAATCCTATGAGGCGGTCTGGACGGCGGTGAAAGACACCGCGACCAAAGCCGGAATCGGACAGTCCGTTCCCCCACCGCCCGTGAACGCGAACCCGGCGGCGGCAGCGGGTGCCATGTCTACCCCGGCAACCGCGCCGAAGTAGGCGCAGGAAACAACAAGAATCGCCCGCCGGTATGTATCGGCGGGCGATTTGCGTTTAACGTCCTGTCCCGGATGCTCGCTCACGATAGGTGCGCAACTCTTCAGACGACAGTGAGTCCGGTGTCACCAGGCGGTAATGACGCTCCTGTGCGATAGCTACGCCGTCATCGGTCTCCTCGAACGCGAAAAGCGCGATTTTGTTCTGGGACACGAACTGCGCACCGATAGCGATGCAAATAAGACCGGGGAATTTGGCGCGACACAGGGCTATGTCCTGCTCGATTTGAACGATGTTTGCTTTATCCGTGCCGCCTTTCGCTTGTACCGGAAAAACGTAATGTGCTCCGCGCCGGTCGATCCCGACATAAATCTCGTCCGTTTCTACCTGCCCCATTCCGGGCACCGTCGTACGCAGGTGATTCTGTAGCGAGTACGCCGTAACGCCCGTAAAGATGTCGATGAGGCGGTTGTAGCGTAATCGGGCAAGGAGTGCTTGCTCATCACTCCCCGAGTACATGAGAATCACACCCGGCGTCGCATCGGGTATTTTTGTTTCCGCCAGAAGTGGGGAGGGAACGATTGGTGCGTCTTGAACCAGGGCGAATCGGTACAGCCCGCGCCCGGCGGGACGGATGATCCATACTTCACCCACGGGTGCCACTGACCGGATGGAATCCGGTAGCGCGGCGCGGTAGCGAAGTGAGTAGAGTACATCTCCGACGTTCTTCGGAAGGGCGATGCCCAGTTCGGCGGCGACGGCGGCGATGTCCTCTCGCGCAAACTCTACGGCTCTTGCCCCCTGCGTGTAGCGCGCCACGAATATCTTTTCGATGATCTGGACGTAGCGATTGATTTTGCGCCCCGGGTTCGGGTCGCGTCTGGTTCCCGTCTAACCGTTCCAACGCAGTATCACCACTTCCTCTCGTAACATATCCCCTGTTGCCGTGGATAAACGGGTGCGAAATAGATCTATGCCGACCAGTTCGTAACCAAGCGACTGTGCGATCTTACCCAGAATTTCGCCCGTACGGATCATCACCCGTAGATAGGACGCCTGATCGCCGACTACATAACCGAGGTGCGCGCCCTGCCGTAGCAACGGACGCAGTTCCGAAAGATGACGAGCCATGCCACCGAAATAAAGTTTCGTGACTTTCGGGTAGAGCTTTTCAAAACCACTCGTTTTGCCAAGTTCGACGCGGCGCGATTCGATGTCCGAGGCGATCTTCTGGACCACGGGGAAATCATCGACAAAGCGGTCGTCCCCGTCACCTTTATACACATTCCGCGTGTTGGATCGCAAAAGACCGCGCTTTATCGCTTGCAGTTGCGCTTTGTCTTCCGCGAAACCAAGCAGAACGGTTTCCAAACGCGTGGTGCGGCTGTAATCCTTCTCGTTCGGGTAGGGAGGAGATGTGAAGACCACGTCAATGGAGTTTGGCTCGATCACGGCACCCGGATCACGGGCGTCACCGCTTTTGACGACGGACTCGGACGCGGTAACACGCGAAACGTGCCGCAGGTCGCCCGCCATTTCGCGAACGTTCTCCAGCCATTTCTCGATGACTGGCGCGTCCGATTTTTTCGTCGCGCTGACGCCGACTTCGGGACCGAATCGGAGGTTACTCGCCGTGACGACCGCTGTTTTCGCCATTGCCAGTCGCATATGCCTAGCGAAGCGCGGGTCGTCTTGCGACGCGATGGCGTGGCGTAGCGCGAGGACTTTATGTAGCGGAACCGGGCTAATGCACCCCGTCAGCAGAATTTGCATTGCGGCATCCGGCAGGGTCAATAATGGCTCGTCCACGTTCCCCGCAGGCGTTTGTTGCGCGGCGGACGCGACATCGCGGGCGTGGCGCATGAGTTCATCCGGGTCGGGGGACCAGTCGATCTTTGTGGCGGCGGCGAAATGCACCACGGGATTCGCTTCTATTCCGACGCTGTGGATGCCAAGTTTTTTCGCTTCCACGAGGGTGCTTCCGGTGCCGCAAAACGGGTCGAGTACGCGTTGCCCGGGAACGATCCCCCAGCGGCACAGGTAATCGCGGACGAGGTGGGCGGGGAAGGATAGCACGAACCGATACCAATCGTGGACGGCGCGATCCCGGGCGAAAAGACGATTGATCGTGTGATTGGAGACGCCTTTATCTAACGTCGCGAAGGGATAATCGATCTTTAGTTGCATAGCCGGGTGTCTGTGAAAGTGGTGATCGACTCCCTCATACGCAAATCGCCCGCCGGTATGTACCGGCGGGCGATTTTGTTGTTTCGGATGGAGATAAGGGGGCTCGAACCCCTGACCTCTACAATGCGAATGTAGCGCTCTCCCAACTGAGCTATATCCCCGCGACGATATAAATGGTACCATTCGGACAGTCGCCTGTCAAGATCGAATCCTGATGACGGATGGGCCATTATCCTGCCTATGCGCACGACGATTCCGGTACCCTGACCTATGAACGATTTTCCCACACCCGACGAACTGCTGACGGAACTGGTCGCGATCCCCGGTCCCCCCGGACAGGAGGACGCGGTCCGGCAGTACCTCGAAGTACAGTTGATCCGTGCGGACATTACTTATCAGGTAGACGCCAAAGGCAACCTGCTCGCCTTCACCGGAGACGCGCTGCCGAAAACGCCCTCCGCTGTAGTCACGGCGCACATGGACGAGATTGCCGCAATGGTGACGGGCTACGAGGGGGACGGCGGTCTGCGCGTCGCGCCGCTGGGTGGCTTGTACCCGTGGAAATGGGGCGAGGGTCCGGTCGAAATCCTGCCGCTGGACGGCATAGATTCGGTCCCCGGCGTATTGAGTTTCGGCTCCATCCATACCACGGCGGCGTATTCGCCCGCACAACTGGCGCGCGACGGTAAGGCACTGACGTGGGATCAGGCTTCGGTGTGGACCGGTCTGAGCCGTACCGAAATGATCGGACTCGGGATCGTTCCGGGTTGCCGGGTAGTGATGGACCGGGAGCGGCGGCGTGTGTTGCCGCTCGGCGGGAACCGGGTCGGCTCCTACTTCCTTGACGACCGCGCGGATTGTGTCGCGTGGCTCCTCGCCCTGCGCGCCCTGAAGGCGGCGGGATTTGGGCAGGACGTTCTTTTCGTCGCGACCGTTTCGGAGGAGGTGGGCGGCGAGGGCGCGCTGTTCGCCCTGCGCGCGCTGGCGGTCCCCCCCGCCGTTTGCGTCGCCCTGGAGATCGGACCGAGTACGCCCGACGCCCGCCTGACCCTGGACGCGACGCCGACGCTCTGGATCAGCGATTCCTATGCCACGATGTCCCCTCTCGACATCGCATTGGTGTACGCGGCGGGGGGCGAGGCGAAATGCGGCGTACAGCCGCAAGCCGTGACGCGGGGCGGGTCGGACGCGACGCTCGCCGCGAGCCGGGGCTTCTGTGCGCGCCCGGTGACGCTGGCGTTCGCCGCCGAAAACTCGCACGGGTTCGAAATCATGCACCGCGACGCGACCCGATCCCTCGCGGATCTACTCGTCGCTTACCTGAGACTACTGGAAACCAACCAATGAAAAAACTGACCCCATCCGAAATCACCGAGCATTTACACGCCACGCCGGAATGGCGCATCGACAACGGCGTTCTGTCACGCACGTTCAAATTCCCCGACTTCGTCGCCGCGATGCACTTCGTCAACGCCGTGGCGGACGCGGCGGAGGAAGCGAGCCATCATCCCGACATCGACATCCGTTACGACGCGGTGACGCTCGGGTTGGTGACGCACGACGCGGGGGGAATTACCGGGAGCGATTTCGCGCTGGCGCGCAAAGCCGACAGTCTCGCCTAAATATCCATCGCCCCGAGGTCGTCGGGAAATCCGAAGCCACCCGCGCCGACGAGCGGCACGAAAGCAACGCCTCCGAGGTCGCGCGTCGTGATCGCGTCCGTGCCGTCGCCCGCTTTCGTGAGAAGCAGAAGGCGTTGCGGGGCGTGTTCCTGCCCGACCGGAAGCACCAGTCGCCCGCCGGGTGCCATTTGCGCGAGAAAGGCGGGCGGCACGGCGGGGGCGACGGCGGCGACCAGAATTGCGTCATAGGGGGCGTCCGCCTCCCAACCGCGCGAGCCGTCCCCGACGAATAGCCGAACATTCGACGCGCCGAACTCCCCCAGTGCGCGCCCGGCACGTTCGGCGAGCGACGGGAGACGCTCGACCGCGATGACTTCGCGTGCGAGCAGGGACAGGATCGCGGTCTGGTACCCGGAACCGGCACCGATTTCCAGAACTTTCTCCGTACCGTTCAGTGCGAGGGCTTCGCTCATGAGGGCGACAATATAGGGTTGAGAGATCGTCTGTCCGTCGCCGATTGGTTGCGCGGCATCGCAATAGGCACGACAGTCGGTAGCGGCAGACACGAAACGGTGCCGGGGGACGCGCCCCAAGGCGTCGACGACCCGTCGGTCACGGATTCCCCGACCGATGATCTGCTCGGCGATCATCCGGTCGCGGCGGTCGTCCCGGTCGTCACTCGCGGCGCGCGGCGGAGTCATACCCCTCCAGCATCTTCGTGCCTCCCGTCGTCCCGGGATGCGGCAGCATGGTTCGCGACGATTGTTCACGCAGATGGCGGTGTACCGCGCTGACATAGATTCCCAGGAGCATGAAGTAGATCGGGGCAACGCAATAATAGTCGAACGTATTTCCGGCGATCCCATGCACACAAAATCCGAAATGGAACGCGAACAGCCCCATGCCGAGCGGTTTCCATTCGGGAGGTGCGATGTTTCGATACCGCCAGAGAATCCATGCGATGCTGAAAATAAGGTACAGAAACGCAACAATACCGGGGACTCCCTGTTCGGCTAATACCTTAAAGTATAGACCATCTCCGATCAGGTAATTGGTGACTTTGCTCAGGGATGCCCCATATCCGACGGTTCCGAGCCCCTTGCCGGACGGCGTTTGCTGAAATATCTTCCAGCCCTCTTTCCATTGGTGCGTACGGTCTTCTGCTACTTCCCCCCGCTTTGCGGCATCGAGACTCACGGTATCCAGACGCGCGAGTGCTACCGTGATGAGATGGCTGTCCCGCATGACATACAGCCCCGCGCCCCCCATAGCGATAATCAAGGCGACAATCGCCAAGATCCGCTTTCGTTGCTGTCCCGCGTGGAGGAGGAGAATAGTTATCGCGATCACGAAGGAGATCATCGGTCCGCGCGAAAGGGAACAGAACATGGCGAGTGCCGCCGCCAGAACGAAGACATACCGCTTCACCAGCGAATCAGACCGGCACAGGTATGCCGCGCCGATCACTGCCATCAATTCACACAGGGTGCCCCACGTGACCTCCTCGAAGAAGAACGATTGCATCCGGGGATAGATCCCCCAGAACTCCAGCGGACTCATCTCGGTGGGCACGAAATGCGGGTGTTCCGCGTTTTGTAGCATCCGGTACCAGTTGGGGCGGATGAAATAGATAGGAAGAGAAACACAGAGTAGCGTGGCGGCGCACCCTGTCATCCAGCGGAGCAGCCAGCGACTTTGCTCATACGTCGGCTGTAGCCAGCGGATCACGAGATAGAACATCGCGGGAGTCATCGAGACATACCAGCCGTTCAGGGGTCCAAGCGGGTGCGTGTATTGTGCCGCGACGACGACGGAATAGATACCCACAACGAGGTAAACGACGACCGGGAAATCGTCGCCGTAGATTCTCAACCGATAGCGATGGTTTTTGATGCCCCACAGCAGGAGTTGCATCAGAATGATGATCTGGAGGAAGTCCGGGAAAAACCGTACGCCCCCGGCGAAAACGGGAAGGTGGTATGCCGTATAGATGGTTCGTAGCGTGTTGATTACCGGGTACTGGGCGACGATGACCGCTAACGCGACCCACGGATTGCGCACGGAGCCGATCAGCATCGCGACGACGGCAGCAAGCACAAAAATCGCGAGCAACACTTTGGGGTGCGCCGCCGCCGTGCCAACAGCGACCGCCCCTAAAATCCCCGCCACATATAGCCACCACGGAGTGACGGGGCGGGTCTCCTGCACGGGTGTGGAAGCGGGGACGGGCGAAACCATAGTCCGTTTTTATCGTGAATCGGCAGACGGGACAAGCCTCGCGGTTTCCTCCCCGTTCGAATCGTCACGCGACCCATAACCGCGGCATGAGGAACAGGGTGTACAGATTTAGCAGGAGTAATAGCAGCCCGCCGAGCATCCAGACCGCCTGTTGATACCCCCGGTCCGGGACGTAACGCTGTAGAAAGAGATGTATTCCGCCGACGAGAAAGATCGCTATCGGTCCCAGCAAAACAAAAAAGTATCTACCCTGCGGCGTGTAATACTGCCAGTTATACTGGATATAGATCATCAGAACCCATGCGGCGAAGGCGGTCGTTGCCGCGCCTATCGCGATCTGTGTCCGGGATAGCCCGGGGAACCGGTGCAGTCGCGTCGCGATCCCCCACAACGAAACGAGTTGTGCCGCGAACAGGGCGACATAGATACCGGCGGGCAATCGGAAGCGCATCCCGGCGAACTGCCCCCAGAAAGAAAACCATCCTGCCCCGACGATAGACAGGAGGTAACGCCACGCGGGCATACCCGTCCGCGCCGAAATGCCCGCGTAGCCCGGCATCAAGTCACCGAACAACTCGTGGACCGCGTTCTTGCGCACCGGATCGCCGTATCGTACCGTGTTGTCGATAAACCACCACCCCAGTGATAGCAGAACCGCGAGGACGGGGATGAGAACCACCGCCCCGGTGCCCCGCCACGATGGGGACGGCTTACGGACGACCAGGGCAGCGACCCCGATTGCCAGCAACAAACCCAAACAGGTAATTTTCGACCCGATGGCGATCACGGTCCAGAAAGATAACAGAGCGATACGGCGGTTCGAAAAGCCGCGACGTATGCCGCTGAAGAGAACGTACAGGGACGCCGCCGCTCCGAGCGCGGCGAGGTTCTCGTTGCTCGCCGCGCCCGATAGCGACAACCGCATCGGAATCAGTGCCGCGAGTGTCGCCACGGGGATGGCTACCGGGCGGCACAGGCGGGTTTGCCGCGCCATCAGGTAAACCGCGTAAACCGTCCCGGTGCTGAGGAATGCGGATACCAGACGGACTCCCACCCGAGCCGACTCCGCACCGAATACCGGGGATAGGATAGAATACAGCAGGGCGGCTATTTCATGGTAAAGCGGGGGATGTAGCGCGATGTTATATTCCATCGTGTACGGGGGCAGCGCCCCGCTATTTTCCGCCATGAAGCGTATTACCGCGAAATGGGAGGCTTCATCGGGCTGGAACCCTGACGGATCCGTCGGAACCAGAAACGCCCAGAAAACCGATAGCATCAGCGTAATCAGCAGAAGCAGGGCAAGACGGGCGCGACTATTCACGACGCGACCTGCACCGACTCAAAGTATAACGTGTTCACCAGATTCACTTCGCCTTCCCAAATGACCAAACGCGCGAGGCGTTCCGCCCCCGACCGTACCGAGGTCTGGACGCTTCTCGCAATCGCGCTCGTTTTATTGTACCGCTTCCCCGGGCGGCTCCTGTCCCCGCAGTTGTGGGCGGAAGACGGCACCGTGTTTCTGACGGGGCAACGCGACCTCGGGTTTTCCTCGCTCTGGACGCCGTACTCCGGGTACTCGCACTTGATTCCCCGCTTGATCGCACTTGTTTCCGGTTCGCTCCTCGATCTGCGCTATATCCCGTTCGCGTACAATTTCGCGGCGTTCGTGCTGACGTTGCTCTGCGCGCTTTTCGTAATGCGGGCGCGTCTGCCGCTCCCCTGCAAGCCGCTCGCTGCGTTCGCACTGGTGTTCGTCCCTCACCCGTCCGAGGTGTACCTGACCATTACCAGCATCCAGTGGATGTTCGCCGCCGTGATACCGCTATTCCTGTTACAGCCGCCCGCGACGACACGTGCCGGTCGCATCGCCGAGATAGTCGGTGTGCTGCTGATCGGTCTGACGGGACCGTTCCTGCTACTTTTCTCGCCGATCCTCGCGTACCGCATCCGGCGTGACGGGTGGCGGGATAGGAATAACCTCCTGTTCTGTGGGGCGGCAGTCCTCGCCATCACGTTGCAGGCGAGTGCCGGTCTTTCGATGCCCGCGCCGTCCTCTTCCCCGGATTTCAGCCCGTTACGCTGGCTCGCCGTGAACGGGGCGGTTTTAATTGGCGGGATGTTGCTTGGCAAAAACATGTCGCATTTTCTGATGGGCGAAAACGTGGCGGCTTACCTGCGTTCGGCACCGGTGATTTTCTCGGGAGCGTCGAAGGTGTTCCTGATGATTGGCTGCGTGGTGGCTGCGATAGGCATCCTCGCCTTTTTCTGGCGGGGTTTGCAACGACTCACCCCGGCGCGTCGGGTGCTCGCAGTCTCGCTGTTATTCTGCGCGGCGGTGACGCTCGTCGCCGCGATGCGGCGGCTCCAGGGCGACGCGCAACCGTTGGGACCGTTTTCCGGCGGTTCTCGCTACTGCTTTCTTCCCTATGTTTGCTTCGCCTGGACGAGTCTGCTATTTCTTTCGGCGGGCGGTGTGCATGGCACGGTTGCCCGCCTCCTGCTTATCCTGGAGGCGGTGTCCACGCTTTCCATCCTGGGACCGCCGCCGCCGACACAGGATTTTCGGTGGACGGAATCGGTGTCGGCGGTCCGTCGGGGGGAAGCCGTCACGGTGCCGATCCCCCCGCACGGGGTCAACGGTGCGGTCTGGCAGATACACTTACGCCCGAAAACACGGTAAAACGATACATGCTCGATTCCCTCGCCTCGCTCTGGCAGACCGTCCGCTCCGAACTCAAGCCGGTCGAAATTTACGCCGCGATAACGTCGCTATTTTGCGTGTATCTGACCGTGAAGAACAACATATGGAACTGGTTCTGGGGACTGATCGGGTCGGTACTCTACGGGTACATTTTCTTTCGCATCTCGCACCTTTACGCGAACGCCGGTTTGCAACTCCTGTACTTCGTGCCGATGCAGTTCCTCGGGTGGTATGTCTGGTTCAAGGGCAACCCGGACAAGAACGACGCGCTCCCGATCTCCGCGCTGACGAACCGGGAGCGCGTCGTCTGGTCTGCGATTACCCTTTTGCTCTCCGTCGCGCTGTTTTACGGGCTATCCCCGCTCGTCACGGCGTTCCGCCTCCCGTTGCCGCAACTGCCCCCGATGGACTGTTTCACCACCGGGCTGAGCATCGTCGCGCAGTTTCTGCAAACCTACAAGAAGTTCGAGAACTGGATTTTCTGGATCGTCGCCGACCTGATCTACACCTTTTACATCTTCCCAAAACTGAAAATGCCGGTGACGACACTCCTGTATGCGGTATTCACGATCCTCGCGATCACCGGCGCGGTCGGCTGGTACCGACAGATGCGCCGCGAGCCGCCGTCTGCACTCGTGACGGACACGGGCAACGGCGACATACCCGCGTGATTTTTTGTGTACCCTGCCACACTGTGGTTCAATATAACCGATGAAAACGGTCGTTCAAATCGGGGCGGGTGCAATCGGGCGCGGCTTTCTGGGCCAACTCTGGTGCGAGGGCGGCTACGAGACGGTTTTCGTCGATGTATCCGAAACGCTCGTCGCCGAACTGAACCGGCGCGGTTCGTATCCACTCCGGCTGATCACCACCAACGGCGAAACGACCCGCGAAATCGGACCGGTGCGCGCGATCCGCGCGAACGATACGGACGCCGTCGGCGACGCGCTGGCAAGCTGCACGTTTGCGGCAACGGCGGTCGGAGTGCGGCATCTCGGAAACGTCGCGCGCTCCCTGATCCTGCCCGCGATGCGCCGTCGCGGGCATCCCCTGAACGTTCTGCTTTGCGAGAACGGATCCGGAATCCGCGACAGTTTTCTCGCGGGCGCGGGTACTGAAGCAACAGGCATTCACCCCGTCGAAACCGTGGTCGGGCGGATGGTCCCGGAAGCGGGGCGCGGTGAGTCGGACCCGCTGACGGTTTCGGCAGAGTCGTACCGCGAACTGCCTTTCAACCGCTCGCAATGGCACGGCGACCCGCCGCATATCCCCGGTCTCATTGCCGTACATGGCGAACAATTTCACGCGTACGAAATGCGCAAACTGTTCCTGCACAACGGCGGACATGCCTCGCTCGCTTACCACGGCTTCAGCAAAGGGCATCACTTGATCTCCGACTGCGCCCGGGACGAAACGCTGGTCGCGGAGTTGCGCGGCTTCTGGGCAGAGGTCGCCACCGCCTTGCGGCGTAGCGAACACCGGGACGGGGCGATTTTTGCCCCCGGCGTGCTGGAGGAATTCACCGAAGACCTTCTCCACCGCTTCCAAAATCCTCTCCTCGGCGACACCGTCGCGCGCGTCGGGCGCGACCCCCTGCGCAAACTCGCCCCGGGAGAACGCCTCGCCGGTGCCGCCGTGTTTTGCCAGGATCACGGTGTCGCGCCGGAATATGCGAGCCGCGCCATCGCCGCCGCCCTCCACTTTGCTCCCCCGGAGGACACCGGCGCGGCGGCACTTCGGGAGCGAGTGCAGGCGGAAGGTGTCCGCGCCGCCGCGTCGGGCGTCACCGGCATCGCCCCGGATTCGCCGATAATTTTGCGGGTCGTGCAGGGATATGAATCGCAGACGGCGAACTGAAAGTCCATGCGAATACTTGTTACCGGGGGGGCGGGTTTCGTCGGGTCGCGCCTCGCCCTTCTTTTCCGTGACGCGGAGCCGAACGCCGAAATCGTCACTTTCGACAACCTGAAGCGGCGCGGCGCGGAGATCAACCTGCCGATTTTTGCCGCGCACAATATCGGGTTCGTCCACGGTGACGTTCGCTCCCAGAACGACCTCGACGGAATCCCGGGCGGCGCGTTCGACATCGTGATCGACGCCGCCGCCGAGCCGAGCGTCCATGCTGGAACGAGCGGTTCGCCCGCCTATGTGCTGGAAACAAATCTGATCGGCACCCTGAACCTGTTGGAGACCGTGCGCAAGCGCGGCGGGTGCGGGGCGTTCGTGTTTCTTTCCACGTCCCGCGTGTACAGCATCGCGCCGCTCCGCGCGGTCGCACTGACCGAGGCAGAGACCCGGTTCGAGATCGCCCCGGATCAAACGACACCCGGTGTGACTGCATCCGGTATCGGCGAAACATTCCCAACCGTCACCGCCCGCTCGCTGTACGGCGCGTCCAAACTCGGGTCCGAACTGGTGGTGCAAGAGTATGCCGAGACCTACAAACTCCCGGCGATCATCAACCGGTGCGGCGTGATCGCCGGTCCCGGCCAGTTCGGCAAAGTCGATCAGGGCGTGTTTACGCTGTGGGTCGCGAACCATCATTTCGGCAAGCCGCTCAAATACATCGGCTTCGGCGGGCAGGGCAAGCAGGTACGCGACCTGCTCCACCCCGACGACCTCTTCGCGCTGATCCGCAAGGAGATCGCGGTGGTCGATGCCCACGCCGGACGGGTGTACAACGCGGGCGGCGGCGTCCCGATCTCCACATCGCTTCTCGAACTGACCGCGCTCTGCCGGAGCGTCACCGGGCGCGAAGTGCCCATTGCCAGCGACCCGAATACGGCGGCGGTAGACATCCCGCTTTACGTTTCCGATAACACGAAAGCGACCGAGCAGTTCGGATGGACCCCACATAAGGACGTAGGCGTGATCGTCGGCGAGATCGCGACGTGGCTACGCGAGAATGAGACGGCACTGCGCCCGCTGTTCGGGTGAACGACGCGTCCAACATCGCAACACACGACGCCATCGGAAAGCCGGTAGCAACTTTCCTCCGCTATACGCCGCGCGTCACGTATAAAGGCGGTGCGCATTCGCATTATCGCCGGTAAAATTATCAGGAGTGCGAAGCACAGTTCCGTTTTTGCAATACCCGGCATAGGTCCGCAGACACAGTTCCGAACGTCCGTGGTTTGCGAACGGTCCGTCGGAAATGATACGGTAACGGCAACGTGTGGCGAAACGGCGAACGAACACCCGTTGTCACGCCGCCTCACGGAAAGGTAATCTATTTTTATGTCAGTCGCTATTGTTACGGGTTCCTCCGGTCTCATCGGGAGCGAGACCGTGAAATTCCTTCATGAGAAAGGTATGGATGTCGTCGGGGTGGATAACGACATGCGCTCCTACTTTTTCGGGAGCGACGCCTCGACGAAATGGAACACCGCCAAACTTACCGAAGCCCTGCCGCGCTTTTCGCACCGCGCGGTTGACATCCGAGACGAGGGTGGGATAAACGCCCTGTTTGCCGAGTACGGTTCCGCCGTGTCTCTGGTGGTGCATACCGCCGCGCAACCGTCGCACGACTGGGCGGCGCGCGAACCACTAACGGACTTCACGGTGAACGCGAACGGGACTCTTGTGATGCTTGAAGCCACCCGCAAACACGCGCCGGACGCTGTCTTCCTGTTCACTTCGACCAACAAGGTGTACGGCGACACTCCGAACAACCTGCCCCTGATCGAGACCGAGACGCGCTGGGAGTGCGACCCGTCACACCCGTTCGCGGAACACGGCATCGACGAATCGATGAGCATCGACCAGAGCAAGCACAGTCTGTTCGGAGCAAGCAAGGTCGCTGCCGACGTTCTCGCACAGGAGTACGGTCGCTATTTCGGCATGAAGACCGGTACTTTCCGGGGCGGCTGTCTGACCGGTCCCGCGCACAGCGGTGCCGAACTGCATGGGTTTCTGGCGTACCTGATCAAGTGCATCGTTACCGGCAAGCCGTACACGATCTTCGGGTACAAGGGCAAGCAGGTGCGCGACAACATCCACTCCTACGACCTGGTAAACGCCTTCTGGCACTTCTTCGAGAACCCGAAGCCGGGTGCGGTGTATAATATGGGCGGGTCGCGCCATTGCAACGTTTCGATGCTGGAAGCGATCTCACTGGTGGAGGGAATGACCGGCAATAAACTGACCTACACCCTCTCCGACGATAACCGGGCGGGCGACCACATCTGGTATGTGTCCGACGTTCGCAAGTTCCAGAAAGACTTCCCCGGTTGGGCGTACACCTACGACCTCAAACGAACTCTCGCCGAAATGGTCGCAGCGACCCAGGAAAGGAACGGCACCCGATGACAAACCAGAGCACGCAAACGGTCTCTGCATACAAATCCCAAGTCGATTCGGTCCTGTCAATCGTGATCCCGGCGCATAACGAGGAGGGGTGTATCGCTTCCACAGTGGAAGCCCTGTACACGAAACTTTCCGAGGAAAAGATCGCGCACGAGATTCTGGTCATCAACGATAATAGCGGCGACGCTACGGAGTCGATCCTGCAGGAGTTGCAGAAGACTATCCCGTCGCTCCGCTATATCAACAATCGCCCGCCGAACGGGTTCGGGTTCGCCGTGCGTGCTGGACTCGCATCGTTCACCGGCGACGTGGTCGCGGTGTACATGGCGGACGCGTCGGACCGCCCGGAAGACCTGGTTTCGTACTGGCGGACGCTTTGGGAGAAGAACGTCGACTGCGTCTTCGGCAACCGCTGGGCGAAGGGCGCACGCGTGGTGGACTACCCCCAGCACAAACTGTTCATCAACAGGGTGGCGAATGTTTTTATCGCGACGCTGATGGGGACGCGCTATTACGACAGCACGAACGCGTTCAAGATGTACCGCCGACACGTGATCGAGGGCATCCAGCCGCTTTTGTCCCACCACTTCAATCTGACCATCGAGTTGCCGCTGAAGTCGCTGGTGCGCGGGTATTCGTATGCCGTGGTGCCGAATGACTGGATCAACCGCAAGACCGGCGTCTCGAAACTCAAGATTCAGGAGATGGGGTCGCGCTACCTTTTCATCCTTCTATACTGCATGCTGGAAAAACTGCTATCGCGCGGCGACTACCACCGGTTCAAGTATGAAAAGCAGCTAGAGGCGGCGCGCTCGTTCGAGGAAAAGAACGGCGTGAGCATCGCGACAGCACCGACACCGATGACTGCTCCCCCCGCTTCTGCGCCCCGATGAGCGCGACTTACACGCCGGTCGCGCGAGCCGCCACCGCTCTGGTGGCGGCTGTCGCGTTCGCCGCGTTTTTGGCGTTCCCCAACGCCGTCCCGGACAACACGCTCGACGCGTCCTGGAGCGCGGCGTTCGCTTACTTCTTTCGTGAACGGCTCCTAGCCGGGGTGGACTACATCTTCACCTACGGTCCGCTCGGCTTTTTGCTGACGGCGTACTACGATCCCCCGACTTTCCTCTGGAAATGGCTTTACGAGGTACTTCTCAAAGCCTATATCGTCTATGAGATCGTCCGATTATCCCGTCTCTCTGGGATCGACGGCGTCGCGGCCCCGTGGTGGCGCGGACTGGTGCCTCTTTGCGTCGCGGCGGTGCTATGGGCGTTCTCGGTGTACCCGGGGTTCGTCTATACCACGGACGCCTGGGCGTATGTCGTTTTCCTGGTGCTGGCGACCGCCCCGGTGGTGGATCGCGAACTGAGCGCGGGGCGTGTGCTGGCGACGGTGCTGATCGTTGCGGTCCTCTCGCTCGCCAAAGCCACTCTGACAGTGCTCGCGTTGCCGGTGATCGTCGTGTGCGCTCTGCGCGTCGGCGCCCGTGTGCCGAAGCCACCGGTATGGAAATCTCCCTTGTTCCTGTTTCCGGCGGTCTGGCTCTGCCTGTGGTTTCTGCTCGGGCAGGGCGTGGTCAATATCGGGGCGTATTTCGTCGGCTCGTTTTCGGTCGCGAGCGGCTACAACGAGGCGATGGCGTTCGCGACGCCGGAATACCGTAACAGTGCCCCACCGCTCGCCGCCGCACTCGTCGCGCTACTCTGCCTTCTCGTCGCCCTGCGCGTCCAGCGCGACGTACTGGTCGCCATCAAGCGCGAGACCGTTTTGCAGACGGTGTATCTGTTGCTCGTCGCCTTGCTCCTGCTCCTCTCCTGGAAGCACGGCTTCACGCGCGGCGGCAACCACACCCTGATTACTTTTATGACGCTCGGTTTCGCCGGGTCGTTCCTCTGGGCGGTGTTGCCGGGCGGCGCGAAAGGGCGCGTCCGGGGCGCGCTACTCAGCGTGGCGACGGCGTGTGCTCTGTTCGGCGCGCTGCGCGGGGACGCGGACTGGTTCCACACGGACCCGTCGTATCCGCCGGTGATTGCCGGTCTTCGCGCCCTGCTCAACCCAATCGGCACGGCGCGCGACTTTGCCGAGAAACGCGACGCCAACAAGGTCGCCCTCGCGCTACCCGAAGTGCGGCGCGTGGTCGGCACGGAACCCGTCGGTATCTGGTCCTACGAGCAGGGCGTGTTGCTTCTCAACGGCTTGAACTACCGCCCGCACCCTTCGTTCCAGGGGTACAGTTCGTACACGAGATATTTGCAGGAGAAGGATCTGGCGTTCTGGGCGAGCGAAACCGCGCCGCCGTTCCTGCTGTTCAAGCCACAGACCATCGACCTGCGCTATCCGAATCTGGACGGCGGGCCGGCGTTCGCCGGATTGCTCCTGCGCTACGCCCCGGTGCTGACGGAGAACGGCTATTTTCTGATGAAACGTCGGGACCTGGTCGTACCGCTCGGGGAGATCCTCGCGGCGCGCGACGCGGCGACGGTAGCAACGGTCGCCGCCGGGACATGGATCGCGGTGCCGCCCGCGCCGCCGAACACGTTGCAACTCGTTTCGATTACGCTGAAGCCGACGCTGGCGGGATTCACGCGGCGCACCCTGTTCAAACCGGCGGAAGCGTTGCTCGCGTTCCGCTCCGAGGAGGGCGCGGAACCGCGCGTCGTGCGCCTCCCGCCGGTGATGGCGCGGCAGGGGTTCGTGCTGAATCCCCGGTTGCAAAACGAATCGCAAGTCGCTATGCTGTATGGGGGAACGCTTGGTCCGTCACCTGCGACACAAATAACCGTCGCGTTGCCGCCCGATGCCGAGCCGTGCTTCGCGCCCGAAATCGATGTCCGTTTTTTCGCGGTGCCGTTCGCACCGACGCTCCCTGAAGGAAACCCCTGATGACTTCTGTTCTATATAGCGAGATTTTTGAGCAACCGGGTGCAATCGCCCGCGTACTGACGGAAAGCCTGCCGGATGTGCGCGCATTGGTACGCGCGGTGAAAGCCGCAGACATCCGTTACGTCGCACTTGCGGCGCGCGGCACGTCGGATAACGCGGCGATCTACGCGAAGTATCTGCTACAGATTCTTTGCGGCGTACCGGTCCTGCTCACCGCTCCGAGCGTACATACTCTGTACGGCGCGACGGTCGATTACAAGGACGCCCTCGTGGTCGGCGTTTCTCAGTCCGGCGCGGGCGAGGATATTTGCGAGGTGGTGGACGCGGCGCGAAAAGCCGGGGCGTTGACGGCGGCGATCACCAATACCGATGACTCACGGCTCGCACAAACCGCCGAATTTTTGCTCCCTTGCCGTGCCGGTCAGGAGTTCGCGGTCGCCGCGACGAAAACCTACACGACCACGCTGGCGATCTTTGCGCTGATCGCCGCAGAGTGGAGCGAGAACGCGGCGTTCGCGGGGGCACTGAAGCACATGCCGGAGGTGGCTCAATCCGCCCTTTCGGTCGCCGAACCGGTGATCCCCGCCCTCGCCCGGACACTGTTTCACGCGGAGAAGATGTTGACCGTCGCGCGCGGACCGCACCTTGCCACGGCAATCGAGGCGAGCCTGAAGATCGCGGAAACGTCCGGGACCACGACGCAAGCGTTTTCGTCGGCGGACCTGCTGCACGGTCCCATCGCGTCGGTCGCGGGGCGGACGCCGTGCCTGCTGTTCGCCCCGGCGGGCAAGTCGGCGGACGGCATGACGGAACTGGCGGCGAAATTGGGGGAACGAAACGCGCGGGTGATCCGCCTTTCGCCCGAGGTCGGTGCGGACATCCCGCTGGTCTCCCCAGGCGACGAACTGCTTTCGCCGCTGGTGGATATTCTGCCCGCGCAACTACTCGCGTACTACCTGACTGTAGCGCGGGGACTGGACCCGGATAATCCGCGCGGCTTGTCGAAGGTGACGATTACTCGGTAGGCTATTTTTTCGGGGAACTGGGTTCCTCCGCTGGAAGTGAAGCACTTGATGTTCCTGCGGAACGCGGAGGTCGCGACGTTCATGGGCTAACGTTCCGTCACCTAATCCGCAGGATTACCAAGCGTACTCGCTTCCAGCGGAGGAACCCAGTTCCCCGAAAAAACCAGACACACGTTCACGGCACGATACAATATGGCAGGCTAAATATGATCGCATTACTGCGCGGCGTTGTCGCGAAATCCGCCGCCGGATACGTTATTCTGGACGTGAACGGCGTCGGGTACAAAGTTTATATCCCGGTCTCGGTGGTGGAAACACTTCCCGAGGACGGCTCCCCGGTGACGCTGTTCATCCACATGATCGTTCGCGAGGACGACCTGTCGCTCTACGGGTTCAGCGACGAGACCGATCAGCGCGTGTTCGAGTTGCTTCTCAGCGTAACCGGGGTCGGACCGAAAGCCGGTCTCGCCTGTTTATCGTCCATGACGGCGCAACAGATCGCACAGGCGGTGGCGTCGGATGATATTCGTTCCATCACGCGTATCCCCGGCATCGGTCCGAAAACGGCGGGGCGCATGGTGCTCGAACTCAAGGAGAAGATGGCGGCACTCGGTTTCGAGCGCAACGTGGACCGTCTGGTGGAAACGGCGCGCGTGAAAGCGACTCGCGACGATAAAGCCGAACTTTTGGACGATGTGACCTCCGCACTGATGAACCTCGGTTACAACAAGGCGGAAGCGTCGCGGGCGACCGACGCCGCACTCGCCGAAAAGAACGCCGACGCGGGCGCGGGCGCGCCGCTCCCGAAATTCGCTGACCTGCTCCGCGCCGCGCTCAACCGCCTGACGAAGTAACGTCGTAGGGGGATTACAATCCCCCGACGCGTACGCCAGATGACACCATCAGCCGATTTCGGGAGACGACGATATCTCCGACGAAGTGACGCGCGGCGCGGGTGTGATACAATCCCGGCAAATATGTGTTTGTGCGAAGACGCGCAGAAGTTGGACAGCGAACATGCCGATACAATCTTCTCCCTTGCGACACGATGACTCCGATGGCGGCAGTAATAGTGGCGGCGGCGGTAACAACGGGCGGCTCGTCGGCGGCGGGTTCGATAACAACGCCGACGCCGACGAAGGCTCGCTCCGCCCGAAACGGCTGGTCGAGTATATCGGTCAGGCGAAGATCAAGGACAATCTGGGCATCGCCCTCGCCGCCGCGAAACTGCGTGAGGAGCCGCTCGACCATATCCTGCTCCACGGTCCCCCCGGACTCGGCAAAACCTCGCTCGCCAACGTGATCGCGAATGAGATGGGTGCGGGCTTTCGCTCGACCTCGGGACCGGCTATCGAACGCCCCGGCGATCTGGTCGCTATCCTGACCAACCTCGAAGCGAATGCGATCCTGTTTATCGACGAGATTCACCGATTGAATCGCCTCGCCGAGGAGTTTCTCTATCCGGCAATGGAAGACCGCGAGATGGATATGGTGATCGGGCAGGGTCCGTCGGCGCGTACGGTCAAGGTCCCCCTGCAACCGTTCACGCTGATCGGCGCGACCACGCGCCCCGGTCTGTTGACCAACCCGCTCCGCGACCGGTTCGGCATCGTACAGTCGTTCGAGTTTTACACGGCAGAAGACCTGACACGGATCATCACGCGTTCCGCCGATATTCTGAAGGTGCGCATCGAGCCGGACGGGGCGAACGAGATCGCGCTTCGTTCCCGTGGGACGCCGCGTATCGCCAACCGACTGCTGAAACGGGTCCGGGACTACGCTCAGGTGCGCGCGGACGGCGTGATCACCCGCGCGGTCGCCGACGCGTCTCTCCTGATGCAGGGCGTTGACAGCCGTGGGCTGGACGATTTCGACAGACGTTTACTGCGCACGATCATCGAAACGTTCGACGGCGGACCGGTCGGGATGGAGACGCTGGCGGCGACACTTCGGGAAGAACGCGATACACTGGAAGATGTTCATGAGCCGTACTTGATGGCGATGGGCTTCCTGAACCGCACCCCGCGCGGGCGCGTCGCCCTGCGCGGCGCGTACGAGCATCTGGGCATTCCCTACACCGTCGGCAAGGCGAGCGACATCGGTGGCGGGACGCCGAGCATGTTTTGAGGGACTGTCCCCGATCCGCTTCGGAATGACGCTATAGTCGATTGGGTCGCACACGCGCGACCGGCTCCCGTAACCTGTCCGACAAATATTGCAGGAACCAACCCATGACATGTAAAGAATGTGACCAGCGTAACCCCATCGGGAACAAGTTCTGCCGCGAATGTGGCGCGAAGATCGTGATTCCCGAGGGCAGTCTTGCCGCCGAGGAAGCGGCGCGCGCCGAGACCGAGCGCAGGGCGGAGCGAGGAGCGATCCTGCTTTCCGATGCTCATATGCTCGCCGAGCAAGGGAAACTGGTCGCGGCGGTCCCCGTCGCCGAGGAAGCCGTCGCGACGTTGCCGTTCAGTGTATCGGCACTGACATTGTTGGTCACGCTGTACGAGCACACCGACCGCAACGAAAAAGCGGTCGCGGCGCAAGAGCGTATCGTCGCACTCGTCCCGAACGCGGTACACGAGGCGACGCGTTTAGAAAGGCTGAAGCGCGGCGAACGTACCAGTGCCCTCCCGACCACGCCAGTCGCGGCGGGCTGGGTGCCGACCCTGCGCGGAGCCGCGCCCGCGACCGTGCCAGTTTCGTTGCCGCAGTGGTTCCCGGTCGCGGCGGGCATGGTCGGCGGCGGGATCGCACTGTATCTGGGATTCCTGGCGATGTCGCCGGGCAAACCCGGGTCGCGCGCGGTCGTCGCCCCGCCGACGGTACCGATTGCCATCGTTTCGCCGACACCGACCGCCTCAGAGATTCCCGTGAATCCCGGGGCGATGTTACCGCCCGCGCCTGACCCTGTGCGCGGCGCAGATCCATTCGTGTCGCTCGACGCGACGCGCCGACAACTCCAGCAACCACTCGCGGGACCGGGTCTCGCTGCCGCGTCACCGGGAACAATCAACGCGGGCGCGTCGCTCCCCCTGCCGAAGCCGCTTCCCGGTGCACGGAACGCCGCGCCCGCGAAAGCGGGTCCGGTCGTGATTCCCCCCGCGATTATCAAAGTTTCGCGCGACGGCGGCGAACGCGACACGCCGCTCCCACCTATCGCCGCCGGTCCGCCGACGGGTAACGGAGTGGAAAACGGCTTCGGCGGTGGCGAGCGTGTCGCCGCCGCCCCGCCCCCTGCGGGTGGCGGCGCACCGGCGAAGCCGACCGGCGGTTATATGAAAATCACGGTGAACGCGCGCCCTCAAGGCTCGACACTCATCCCCGCCGCCCCGCCGAAAGCCGCCCCGCCCGACATGGAAACCGATCCCCTGCAACAGGCACGGGCGTATCAGAACCTCGGGCGATACAAGGACGCTATCGATTCCTACCAAGCGGCGATTTCGGCGGGCGCGCCCGTGGGCGAGACACAACAGGCAATCGCCTTGTGCCACCAGCGCGCGGGAGACACCGCCAGCGCGAAGGTCGCCTATATCCAGGCAATCGCCGCCTACAAAGCACAGATCGCTGCCGGACGTAGCCCGTCCGCCGCAGTACGCGGCAAGAACACCTGTGAAGCCGCGCTGGAGGTTCTCAATGGGGATTAAGCGCGTCTACGATGTCGCCTGTCGGGTGACGCTCACGGTGTACATCGTCGCGGTTTTCCTTATCCAAGCCGCAGTCGCCGCCCCCCCGAAACCGCTGATCATCCTGTACACGCCCGGCGTCCCGGCGGGCGCGCGCGCAACGGACGCGGAGCCGGGCGATAACGGTTCCCGCGCGAAGCGGGCGGCTACCGCCGTGCGCGACCGGTTCAACGAATCCGGGTTTGTGGATGCCGTCGTGTATTCTCCGGACAACGCCCTGTTCGTCCGCGCGGCGCAGGAGGCGAAACTGAAGTTGGGCGCCCCTGCCAGCCCGACGGCAAGCGAGTGCTATACGCTTGCGAAAGCGGCGGGTGCCCGGTATTCGGCGTTCGTGGTGTCCGGACTTACGCCCCAGAATAGCGACGGGGCGGTAGACATCGAATTACAGACGGAACAGATCGAGGGACGCAAAACGTGGCACTCGCGGCGCAACGCGGCTGGATCGTCTAACTCCCCGGGGCAGGCAGATAACGCCCTCGCGAGCGCGGCAAATACCCTGGTCGAGGATTTCCTGCGCGGTCCCCTGCATGATCTGGCGCAGGCGACCCCGCCGAGCCTTCCCCCACCGGAGCCGATCCCGACGGTGCGAACGCCGGTCCGCGCCGACCCGCTCACTTCCGGCGAACCGAATCTCGCGGCACCCGCGCCGGTAGTGGTACCCGCCCCTGTACCGATGGCTGTCCCCACACCACGCGTGACTTCCGCGTCTCCGTCGGAACCGCTCCCGTCGTCCGGTGCTGACACCGATGGCGCGGCGGAAGCGGAGCGACATCAGGGCGACGAGCAGATGCGCGCCGGGGATTTCGCCGGGGCGATCCTTTCCTACCGCCGCGCGGTCAACCTTTCGCCGGTGAACCCCACATACCGCACCATTCTCGCCCGGGCGTACCTCAGTGCAGGGCGCAAGAGCGACGCGCTCTCCGAGGCGAAACGGGCGATGGAGGTTATCCCCGCTTCGGACCAGAGCGGGCGTCTCGCGGCGTCGCGCTTGCTGGCGGATATTCTGGTCCAGAACGGCGACAGTGCCGCCGCAAAAGCCACGTACGAGGAGATTTTGCGGACGCAACCGACAGCGACCTGGGCGAAAATGGGGTTAGCCGAGGCACTCGCAACGGATGGCAAGATCGACGAAGCGGTCGCGCTGTACCAATCGGCGCGCGCGGACGCGCCGACGGATCGCGATACTTTACTCGGGTACGCACGTCTGCTGGCGCAAAAGGGCGACTTCGACGCCGCGCTGACACAGTTGACGGCGGCGACGGGTAGTGGCGACGCGGAGGCGCGCTACCTGACCGCCCTGCAACTGTTCGACGAAGGCATCGCGAAGATCGCCGACCGTGTCGCACAGAACCGGGGCGCGTGGGGTAAGAAGCAGATAGCTCAGGGCGTTTTCTACAAAGCGACCGCGTCCCAGACGGCGAAAGTAAGCGGGTTGGTGGCGTTGCTGAAAGGGGTTCCCCCGCCGTCGACCGCGAGCGACGACACGAAGCGCAAACACCAGAAGCGTGTCTTCGCCGCGAGTCTGTTGTTGCAGGGCGTCGCCGCGCTTCTGACCCAGGTGGAAACCGGCGACGCGAACGCCGGGGAGGAAGCCACCGTGTTTCTGACCGAGTTCGGGCGCGAAATGCGCGACATCGCCGCCGCGCCTAAACGCATTTCGGATTGACGGCGAAGTCCGAAACATCAAACTACTGTCCTTCCAGTCCTTCGATTATCGGAAATCCCAATGGGGTAACCGAACCGACGGTGCCAGAATAGCGGGCGGCTATTCCTCGACCTGCCCCCACCCTAACGCCGCCTTCGCCGCCTCGGTCTGTGCCGCCCGCTTGTTGGCGCCCCGCCCTTTACCGAGCGGTTCGTCCTCGCCGTCCGCGTAGACCGCCGCCGTGAACACGATATTTTGTCCCGTGCCAGTCTCCGCGAGGATGGCGTAGCGCGGCAAGCCCTTCCCCGCCGCTTGCAGACGAATCTGCAACTCCGTTTTCGCGTCCGGGGCGGGCGGGCTTGCTACCACATCGCGAAGTGCATCCGCCAGCGTTTCGTGCACGAACTGCTCGGCGGTTTCGTACCCGGCGTCAAGGAATAACGCCGCGACTATCGCTTCGTAGGCATCGGCGAGCGGCGACTCCCCCGTCTGCCGATTGTCCTTGATTTCGCCCGCCCCCATCACGAGTCGTTCGGCAAGCCCCAGGTCTCGCGCCGCTTTTGCCAGTGTTTCGCGCCGGACGATACGGGTACGCGCCCGCGACAACGTCCCCTCGTCCGTTTCCGGCGGCAGGTTTTCCAGCAGGAACCGCGCGACGAACGCCGACAGGAGCGCGTCACCCAGAAACTCTAACCGCTCGTTGCTTTCCGATACGGTCGTGGATGCAGAGCGGTGGGTGAGCGCGGTACGGACGCGGGGAGTATCAGGGAGTCGGTACGGGTTCAATCGGTATTTGACTCCAGACCCCGCACTGCTTCCCGAAAAACCGCCCCCCGCTCCTCGAACCCGGAAAACATGTCGAACGACGCGCACCCCGGCACCAGCATCACCGTATCGCCCTCCGTCGCCAGCGACGCTGCCATGCTCACCGCCTCTGGGAGCGAATCCGCGAACGACACATCGCCCGCGTCCATCCCGGCGACGCGCAAACCGTCCGCAATCTCCTGCTTCGCCGCGCCTATCAGCACCACCTTGCGGGCGTTACGTTTCAGCGAGTCGTACATCGGGGTCAGGTCGCCGCCCTTGTGAATGCCGCCCGCGATGGCGACCAGCGGCGTTTCGATTGCCGACACCGACGCTTCCACGGCGGCGGGGTTGGTACACATCGAGTTGTTGATGTAGCGCACCCCGGAAACCTCCGCGACGAACTCCATCCGGTGCGCGACTCCTCGGAATGATCTGATTGCTTCTATAGCAATGTCACTAGAAGAACGTTCGATTCTTACTTCCTTGCGGTACAGGTAGTCATAGAACGCCTTCCAAATGAGTGCCGCAGCCAGTACGTTAGCTATGTTGTGCAATCCGATGAGCGGAACTTCAGATTGGCGAATCAGGGGATCATATCCGTCGAACAGATACCAGTCGTGAATCACGTCCCCATTTTGTTGAATCATTCCAATCGGAGCGCGAAAACCTTGGATAAACGGGTCCCAATCATCGGTAGTCTTTTTTAATGAGAAACCGTCCCTAAAAAATGGCTTGGCGGATGCTGTTCCGAAGCGCATGACGTATTCATCATCGGCGTTCAGCACCGCCATATCGTCTTCCGTCTGGGCGGCGAAGATTTTCGCTTTTGCTTCGGCATACTCGTCCATACTGGCGTAGCGGTCCATGTGGTCTACCGACAGGTTGAGCCATGCCGCGACTTTCGGGCGGAACGTATGCACGTGCTCCAACTGGAACGACGAGATCTCCGCCACGATCACGCCGTCCGCCGGGCACTCGACCGCCGCGAC
>JAYULM010000395.1:0-8539 GCA_043763605.1 Armatimonadota bacterium
ACCAATAAGGGGAAAGCCATCGGGTAAACCCTTCACGATTGATATTTTCAGTCACGCTAGAATTATCGGCATCTCGACCCGATTTTTGAAACTACCTCAGATGATTGGTAAACGCGTCCGGGTCACACGCTTCGACGCCATGTTCGCCCAGTATCCTCGCCGGGAAGTCCTTCAGGTTGAATGTCACGATGAATGGAGCACCGGCGGAAATCGCGGCGGCAAGAACGTGCCGGTCGTCGGCATCCGGTAAAGTCAGAGTCGGTATGAGAGTTTCGTAATCACCGACCTGTTAGGAGCCGCCGTGTTTGTTCATTAAATCGCGGGTGCGCTGTAACTGTTCCGGCTTCAGTTCGGGGCGGTCTGCCATCAGATTTCGCATCCACTCGTCGTGAATTTGGTCGGTCCATTTCGGCTGGAACGTCTGTTCGGCGGCGAGACGAAGAAACAGATCGCGTAGCGACGCGGGATATAAGACACAGGCATCCAAAACCGCCGCGATCACTCGTACAAGCCTAACCGTTCGGTTTCCGCTGCCAGTTCGTCCAGTCCGTGATGCCGCGCTTCGCGCTGACGCTTCGCGTAAAGCGCGATGTCACGCACCGCAATACTATATCGCCCCCCCATCCGGCGGGACGGTATCTCCCGTTCGACCACTGCCACGACAATTTGCCGCTCGGTAAACCCGAAGAGGCGGGCGGCTTTATCGGGGGATAGGAGCCGTTTTGTCCCCGTTTTGCGCGGGGCGGATTTCGACAATGGGACGGGTGGCATTACTCTAACTCCTGTTTCAATCCTCACCCGGTCCGAAAACCGTGTGCAACTTATCATCGGAGCCATAGCGGGTATTGTGCCACAGTTTCAATCCTCACCCAGTCCGAAAACCGGGTGCAACGGTCGATTCCCTCTCAAAATGAGCGGACGACCATAGACAGTGTACCATGAGTCGCCTGCTTTGGGAGTGTTTTCACTCTCAAAACCTTCCGCGAACCTCAGCCGTCGCGCGCCATCGCTCCCGGTTCGCGCCGCATGAACCGCCGCCACGGGCGGGGACGGGACGCGACAGAATCGCCCCGGCATGCAATTGCTGAGGTACACCATGGCGTCACTCGTCTGTCGGCTCTAAACCGCCGCCGGGGCGCGCTTCATACGTCCGCCCGCGCCAAGTGATGCGGTTGCCGGGGAGGAGCAAGGCGATCAGGATGTGGAGCGGGGTGAGGAACGCGACCACGGGCAGGAGCAACACGCCGCGATACGGGGTGCGGGCAGGCAGGTGGCGGTTTTCGAGGTGCAGGTAGCACGCCAGGAACGCGGCGAATGCGACGACGACGGCGGAAAGCGTTACCCGGCTCGGGGCGAGGATGGCACACAGGAGTAGCGCGGGCGGTATCAGGTTTCCGACGCTGAGGAGGGCGGACACGACGCGTTCTTTCGGCGTCAGGTTAGCCGCCATCCCCTGCCGGGGCATGACGAACCAGCGGCGCATCTGGAGGCGGTACGCCGCCAGCGACGGCAGGGCGTTGGCGACGCCGTAGACGAGCGGGGTTTGTGAGAGCTGCAGTCCGAGGGCGCGGACCCGGCGGGCGATCTCGTGGTCGTCGTCGAACCGTTTCTCCAAGCCGACCATGCCGCCCGCCCGCTCGAAAACATCGCGCCGTAATGCGAACACATGCCCGGTGAGTGTGTACGGGGGCGTGAAAAAGGTCAGCGGGACGTACCCGGTCAGCGCGTTGGCGTTCACGAAGCCGCTCATCAGCGATTCCCACGGGGTAGACCACGACATTTGACAGGCGAGTCCGAACGTTGCCCCGGCGGGCAACACAGCATAGAGCGGGGCGACGAGGGCGATAAGCGCGTCCGGCGGGAGGGCGATGTCGTCGTCCACAAAGCAGACTACGTCCGCGTCCGCACCGAGCCGCGCGACGCCCGCCGCCATCTTGGCGACTTTGGTGGCGAGCGGCGCGCCGGGCAGGTCGGGTTCGACTAACACTATTTCGGCACCGGGCAGCGCGGCGCGGCAGACGGCTTGCGAGTCGCTATCGCCCGCATCGCAGACGATGAGATGCCGCACGGTGCCGGGATAGTTGAGCGCGGCGCGGGCGGTCAGGTTCGCCGAAAGGTTGGTCGCCCCACGCGTGACGGGCTGAATCAAGACGACAGTCGGCGCGACGCCTGCCGGAAGCGTCGGTACCGGCGACGCAAAGAACCGCCCGACGAGCATTACTTTCAACAGTCGATCACTCGCATAAACCAGAGTCAGCAAGACGACTACGACAGTGAGCATTTTTCTTTCTTTTTTGTCGGGTACCCTCTGGGTGGCGGACGGCGCCAACGCATCGTTGGATCGGTGTACCTGCGGTGCTCGTTACTGTTTGATGATTCTGGTTCGGTCCTTTTCCGCGAATCCGGCTTCTCTCTTTTCACACTCCGTGTGAAAAGAGAGAAGCCGGATTCGCGGAAAAACAGCAAGGGCTAACTCGAATCGCGCATAGCCTGACGTAGAAACGGCACCGCAGGTACACCGATCCAACGATGCGTTGGCGCCGTCCGCCACCCAGAGGGTACCCGACAAAAAACTACGGCATCGTTGTTAGCGGGATGATCCAGAGGTTGCGATACTGGACGGCGTCGTGGTCGCCCTGGAGGACGAGCGGACCGGTCTTCGTCATCTCCTTGTACTCGCCGTACTGGATGCCGGTCATCCCGGTGAAGGCGGCGTTGTTCTGCACCGGGATGCCGTTGTGGAACACCGTCACGCGCGGGTTTTCGGAAACCTTGCCCTCAGCGTCGAAGCGCGGGGCGCGGAACAGGATGTCGTACGTCTGCCATTCCCCGGCGGGCTTTGACGCGTTTATAGCAGACGCGGTCTGGCTGTACAGGGCGGCGGAACCGTGCTTCTTGGGCGTCGTGCCGTAATCGCCTAAAATCTGCACTTCGTACCGCCCCTGGAACCCGATGCCACTGTTGCCGTCGGTGCCGGGTTTGCCCGGCGCGGGTGCGGGGGTGCGAAACTCGGCGTGCAGGTAGCAGTCGCCGAACTCCTGGCGGGAGGTAAGGTCGGACTTTTGGGGCGTGCAGGTGCCGTCCGGGGCGATAGCCCAGTCGCCGGGTTGGGTCGTGTAGCGGCGGTACCAGTTTTCGCGCAGGCGTTTGGTCGCCGTGGCACCGGTGCCGCCGAGGAGCACGGTCGCGCCCCGGGGCGGTTGTGTCGGAAGGGCGAGCGGGACAGGCGTGATCGGCGGCGCGGCGGGCAACGGCGGCGTCGGTGTTTGCGCGGCGGCGTGCGGGAACAGGGCGATACCGGCGGTGGTAACGGCAACAGCGGCGGCGGCAATAGTTGCGAACGCGGCGACGGACGGCGTCGCGCGGCGGGTGTGTTTCGGAATGGTGTTTTCGGAGTACATGGGGACAGTGTACCGGAGTCGCGGGCGCGGTTACAAGTAGCGGCGCGAAACGGCGGGGCGGTTCGATTGGGAACATCCGTAACGGGCAGGATGCTACGTTCGCGTCGGCGTCCGATTCATTTGACGGGGCAACGAATCGGACGCCGTAAACGCGGCGGACGACCGACGAACCCACGGCGATCACCCGGCGAACGTTTTGCTAATTCTCTTCCCTCCGTATAGTGAACTGCTTCAGGCAACCGTCTGCCTCGCGCGCAGGGCGCGGATCAGTTCGGCGGCTCCGGTGCGGAGGGGCTAACCGCGCCCCCTGCCCCGCCCAGAGCGGGAAGAGGTCGCCGTTGCCCTGTTTTTACTTCGCTGCGTAAGGATGGCGACTTAGATCCCGAGCGATACACATAAGGCAGAGGATGTCCGTTCCAACCGTTGTCAAAGACCGATTAGCGGGCAGCACAAAGAGTTCGTCAGGCTGAGTTTGCATCGAGCAGTAAGGCAGACACGTCAGTGATGTGATCGAGGACTCTTGTCGCGCCGGAAAACGTCGCTCGCCGGGTAAATTCCGTCGGGATGACCCAACAATCGATCAGGGCTGCCTGCGCTGCGATCAGTCCACGGGGAGCGTCCTCAATCGCGAGGCATTCGCCAGCGGGCACTCCACTGCGAGCGATTGCGGCGAGATACGGGTCAGGTGCTGGTTTACTTTGTGCGTAATCCTCATGCGTGATGGCGAAGTCAAAAAACTCCAGCAGGCCCGTCCGACGATGGATCGCCTCGAAATGCTGGCGACGAGAGCTTGTCACGATTCCCATCACGAAGTGTGGCCGCAATAGTGCGAGCGTCTCGCGAACACCGACAATCGTGATGCACTCCTGCTCAAGCATTCGCAGATACCGCTCGTTCCGGGAACCTTGCATCGCGGCGATGTCCGCTTCGCTCAACCCATGCGCGGAAGCAAAGGTCGAGGTTCCCCTGGAGCGCGATAGAAAGTACTCGAAATAGAGTTCCACCGTTAGATCGATCCCCGCTCCGGCGAAGACCTCTCGCGTGGCCTGAAAATACCATCGCTCGGTGTCGACGAGCACACCGTCATTGTCCCAAAGGAGTGCCGCATAATTGGGAACGTTCGGGTACGTCTTGCGGGAGTTCAGGTTGCTTCGCCTCGCTATTGTTTCTGCCATAGCAGTATTTGCTCCCTCGTGGAAAGTGTTACGCCGTAGCGGTCAAAGTGACGATTTTGGGGTGTTATGCCACAAACGGTCAATGTCAGGTTCACTTTAAGGAGTAGCCTTCCGTTCGACTTGTGCTTGATGTGAGATGTCCGTGATGCTCTTGAAGCGTGAGCATTACCTCCTGTAAGTCGCATACAATCCCGACACACAGGGATGCCACTTCTGCCGTCGGCGTAAGAACATCAGGAACCATGATCGTCATGCAGCCCGCCGCTTGCGCGGATCGAACGCCGTTGAACGAATCCTCAAGTGCGATACAGGCGCAGGGCTGAAGTTTCAGATGTGCGGCTGCCTTTAAGTAGACGTCGGGATGCGGCTTGCTCAACGCCACCTCATCACGGCCAACCACCCGAGCGAACTGGTGACGGATATTCGCTTTCTCAAGCTGG
Organism: Armatimonadota bacterium; assembly: GCA_043763605.1. Classification (GTDB taxonomy): domain Bacteria; phylum Armatimonadota; class Armatimonadia; order Armatimonadales; family Armatimonadaceae; genus JACMIU01. The sequence goes on from JAYULM010000395.1 coordinate 5,017, forward strand.
TATTCAGCCTCTGCTCTCTTCATGGATGTGGCGACGGCTAAGGGGATCTGAGCGGCGGCAAGATACCTGATCAGTTCGAGTGCCCCCTTCTTGAGTGGTGCTCCTTGGATCAGTGCCTGCCCGACGCTGTCCTGTACTCTTTCGAGAAATCGGTCGACCGGGAAATTTGCCCCCAAATCATCCCGGAGACGCCGGTGAAGTTGCTTCCCTAACAGCCCGACAAGGGAAAGGACATATTCGCGCGAGACGGGGTAGCCTACCACAATCCCTGCCTCGATCATCGCGGTGATGTAAAGGGGAATGGTGTCGACGAGCAAGCCGTCCATATCGAAGATGATGCCCTCAGGTTTGCGCGGAAATATCATAGAGGATAGTGTAACATTTCGTCTGTAAAATGGTTCTGTTTCGAGAGGCATAGGTATCGAATTTACAGGCGATTTGGGACAATGCCCAGGAAACTCGCCGACCGCTATTACGATGAGCCATACCGACGCGGATATGAGTGACATCTATCTTGATGTCTTGTTCGGCGTCACGTCCGTATGATACGCCGTTACAGCGGCGATTTCCTATGACATTCCTTACGAAAGCTATTGTAGCGGTGTTGGGTATACTGCAACGGATATGTCAGATCAAACGATTAGCGATACTAGCGTGAGCGATACCGGTGTAAGTGATGCGCCGAAACAACCGATACGAACGGTTTATCTGGTTCGCCACTGTCGCGCTGCTGGCGGTGGGGCAGACATGCCCCTGAGCGAAGAGGGAGAGAAACAGGCTCAGGTGCTACTCGAATGGTTCCGGGTTCATGATGTGCCTGTTCAGCGGATCATTTCCAGCTCCTTGCTTCGCGCGGTACAGTCCGTGACTCCCCTGGCAAACTGGGCGGGCGTACCTGTCGAAACCGACGAACGCCTGCGCGAACGTGTCCTTTCCGGGGCACCGCTTTCGGATTGGCGGGGACCGACGATTGCTTCGTTTGCCGATCCTGATCTGTGTTTGGGGGGAGGCGAATCCGGCCGCCAAGCCGCAGATCGCGCCTTCGCCGTGCTGGAGGCAGCCGTGCTGGAGGCGACGATGGAAGGACAAAGTTGTGCAGGCGCAATAGTCCTCGTTACCCACGGTCAGCCGCTGACGCAGCTCCTGGGACGTTTCGATCCTGCGTTCGGTTTCGACGCGTGGCTGTCGATCACCAACCCCGACATCTTCCGACTCCGGTTCATCCCCGGAACCGTCCCCCGCCCCGAGCGCGTCTGGCAGACCTAGCCGGAACACGGTTTGCGCCTGCAGGATAGCCCCCCTTTTGATAACAAAGATGGTAGGGTTTTTGGAACACTTCGGGCGTCAGAAATTTACAACGAAAGGGAAAGCGAGTGAGGCGTCGCCCTCTCAGAATCACCCCCAACTGCGTAACTCCTATATAACTCACTGTCATCCGTCTCCAGACGGTCATAAAGAGCGGGGCACTGCCGCTTTGCTAGATTGCTTCTGCGATTTCGTCGTTGATCTTTCCGGTCGCCCGATATAACATCTGCTCGATGGACAGCACCAGTTGCCATGCCGAGTAGGTTCGCAAGATATAGCTGTCGATGAATATCGACCATTTCCGAAAAGGCTCGCCGTTGGATTCGATATGTACCCCCATCATCAGTTTGGTGGTCGCGTCCGGGAAGCGTTCATTGAAACGGCAGAACAGTTCCGCACCGTCCAGATTCGGGAGCATCAGATGGGCGAAGATCACGGACGGCAGTTCGCTCTGCTGTTCGATCACCGCCCAGGCTTCCTCTCCGTCTTCGGTTTCGACGACGGTATGCCCTTGTTCACGGAGAATCACGGCGGCTTGATGCGCCGGGGGATTCTTATAGGACGCGAGTAGAATATAGCTCATTCGTATTTCAACTTAATCTGGCCTCGGGAAAGGTCGCGCTTGTCCGTCGGGGAGCGACGCCTCAGCGGGTCAGACGCCCCATGCTATGCCGTAGCCTCCCCGGGCGCGGGCTGCGTCTCGGAGCCGTGCGGTTCGCGGAACGTTTTCGCGTACGCGAGGGCGCAGAGCAGGGTGAGCACGGCGGGCAGGAGGAAGACGGGGGGCCAGTTCGTTTTGCCGTTGACGGTGAACGCCTGCTGGATCGCGCCGCAGAACAGCGTCCCTAAAAAGTTGCCGAAACCGAGCGTTACGAGAGTCAGCAGGCTCTGGGCACTGGCGCGGATGTCGCGCGGGGCGACGCGGTCGACGTAGAGTTGTTGGACGACGAGAACGAACGCGTACCCGAAGCCGTGCAATCCGAGCGAGAGGACGACGAGCCAGACCGGCTTTTGCACGGCGAAGATCAAGTAGCGTAGGGGCCAGACGAGCGAGCCGACAAGCAGGCACCACTTCATCCCTTTTTTCGGGAGCCAGAGCGGGAGCAGGATCGAGAGCGCGAGTATCTCCGTGACCTGGCTGATGCTTTTGACGACCGGCACGAACTGGTTCGGGATGCTCAAGTCCTGCAGGAACGGTGCCGACAGCAGGTAGAAGAACTGGAATTCGGTCGCGGCGATGAACGAGATGAAGAGGAATACGGTGAAGCCAGGGACGGTTTTGAACATCGCGAACGCCCGACGGAACGCGAGCGGGTCTGCTGTCTCGCCCGCTTTCTCTGGCGCGGCTACTTTCGGTGGCGCGGCGGGCAGGAACAGGACGAAGACCGCCATGCACAGCCCGAGGAGCGCGGTGAGGGCGAGTTCGGAAATAGTGCCGGTCTTGCCGGTGGCGTCGTAGTTCGCGAGCGGGATGAGTCCGAGGCGCAGGAACGCGGCGGCGATCCATCCGATACTGCCGAGCATGCGGATGACGGCGAAGATGCGTTCCCGCGTCGCCTCGCTGGTCGCGGTGCGGTCGATCTGCGCGAACGCGATGCTGTTGGTGATGCCGAGGCTCGGGGCAAACAGGAGCGACCAGACGAACATGCCCCCGGTGAGCGTTTCGACAGTGGTTTGTTGCGCGGTCCACCAGGCGACGCCCGCCGCCAGGAATTGAGTCAGGGCGAGGAACCACGGACCGGGAATGAAGCGGTCGACCAACTGCCCGCCGAGGAGCGGGCTGAGGATACACGCGAACCAGAAGGCGGAATAGACCGCGCCGATCTGCACGGGCGCGACGCCGCGTTCGGCGAGCGTGCCGGACAGGACGGGCATCCACGCGCCCCAGATGGCGTACTCGAAGAACATCATTCCGCCGAGCAGGGCGTAGATCAGGAGTGGGGAGCGCACGGGTACGGCGGCGGCGGTGGTAGTGGGTGCGTCGGGCAGGGCGGGAGAATCGTCATTGTTTCGCGGGGACACGGCGGGGTTTCCTTTGTTGGGGCGTAGGTTCGGTGTTTGGGGGGGAGTTTCCTGCGCGGTGTTTGAGTTCTGAGTACCCCTCTCCCCCCAGCCTGTCCCGCTTGTCCTCCCTCGCCCCGTTGATCCTCCCTCGCCCCGCCCGCCTCGTTTTTCCTCCCTCCCCCCAACCCCCTCCCTCATCGGAATGAGAGAGGGG
>JAYULM010000396.1:0-2409 GCA_043763605.1 Armatimonadota bacterium
GGGGCAACAAAAGCCCACTCGTCATCGGACACATCCGTCGGGTAAGATTTGCGGTTCATCACTCACAATTTTACGCCATAAGTTCATAACACGTTCTAAACTGCGGGGTCCGCCTCGAACATGTGCGGCAGAAATCGGCACTCGTTCCCGGTGATGCGGCTGTCGTCCTCGCGGATGCCGATGCCCGCCGCCCAGCCGTTTACCATCCACGAACCGATGACCGGATAGCCCCTGCCGAAGTCGGTGAGCGGGAAATACTCCTGATAAATGCACGGACCGTCGTACATGCCGCCGCGCTCCGCGATGGTTTCGCCGTCGCGCACGATGCGGGTGTTCGCGCCCTCACGTCCCAACACCGGCTTCTGGACATAGTCCCCGGCGAGCGGCGCGAAGTCCGCCGGGAGCAGGTACGGCGAGTCGGGGAACAGGCGGTACAGTATCGGCAGGATCGCCTTGTTGGACAGCACCATCTTCCAGGGGGCTTCCAGCCAGCGCGTCGGGGTGGACGGGATGTACCGCCCGAACCGCTCGCGCACCAGCCATTCCCACGGGTATAGTTTGAACAGGTGCCGGATCGGTCGCTCCTGCTGGTCCGTGAACCCGCGCCGGGGATGGTAGCCGATCTGCCCGACGGCTATAAACTGCGTCGGTAGCCCCGCCTGCGCCGCCGTGTCGCGCAGGTAGTTCGCGGTCATGAAATCCTCGCCGCCGGTGTCGTCGTCCAGGATGGACGTGAAGTACATCGTCGCGTCGCCGAGGTAATCCGATTTCACTGCCGCCCACGCCTCGATCAGCCGCTCGTGAATGCTGTTGAACTGATCCAGCGCGGTGTTCTCGCCCGTGATGTCCTTGAACCAGTGCCACTGTACCACGGCAGCTTCGATCAAACCGGTCGGCGTATCGGCGTTGTATTCGAGCATCTTGATCCGCTCGCCGTCGAACGCCAAGTCGAAACGCCCGTAAATGGTGCGCTCGTCCCGCTCCCAACTCGTTTTCACCAGAGGTACGAACGGTGCGGGGATCTGGAACTGTTCCCACAGATTCTCCGTGACGACATACTCGACGGCTTCGAGACACATCTCATTAATTTTGTACGTCGCGGTTTCGAGGGCGGCTATTTCAGTCGCGGAGAACGAATAGAACGCGGACTCGTCCCAATAGGGCACATCGCCAGTCATGTGATAGGTCAAGCCCTGATCATTGACAATGCGTTGCCAGTCGGGGCGCGGCTCGATAGAAACCCGTTCCATGAATTCCGCCTAACCGCCCGCCCGCCCGCTACCGCCGCCGTAGGAGCCGAAACCGCCCCGCCCGGACATTCCCGATATACCCGTCCCGGATCGCGACCCGGTCCCGCCTGTTGAGTACGACCGCCCGCCGCCGCCGAATCCCCAGTACGGGCGGTAATACCCGCCGCGCCCGTTCGACCGGCAGTCCGGCTCTTTCTTAGGGTCGCACTCGCGCGAACACCCGGCAAGAAGCGCGGGCGTCAGGATCGTGAGCGAGACAGCGGCATAGGAGCGTTTGTTCATGTTCTTTTAGTCATTTCTGGACGGAAATAGTTGCGGGTTAGATAGGTGTTAGGTGTTAGGTGTTAGGTTTTGGGTTTTGGGTGTTAGGTTGTCTCGTCAACCGGTTCGCTACCGGCGGCGACACGACAAGCCGGACCCCTTAACACTCAAAACCCAACACCTAACACCTATCTAACCCCACATCTTCGCCGCGTTCGCCCGTCGATAGATTTCATCCAATAGTTCGCCGAATACCGGGTCGGTCTGGCGCGGGAGATCGGTTCGCATTGTAGTGCGTTCCGGCGTGATGCCGTGTTCGCGCCACGGGCGACCATCCGCGATGTAGTTCTGCATAAAGGCTTGCAGGCGGTCGCACGCGTTGGCGAGGCGTGATTCGGGCGTGGTCTTCTCCTCGAGCTCGCGCCACAGTTCGGCGAAATACGCCCCGGTTTCGGCGGGCAGTTCGTCGCCGAACAAACGCCGCGCCGCTTCCTGTTCGCGTTCCGCCTGCCCTGCGACCGCCGCCGCGTCATACGCGAACGTGTCGCCCGCATAGATTTCTACCAGGTCATGCACCAGCACCATCGCGAGTGCGCGTCCCAGATCCGCCTCGAACCCGACTTCCTTGTGCAAGACGAGGAGGCACAACGCCATGTGGAAACAGTGCTCGGCGTCGTTCTCGTGTCGGGGCGAACCGCCGACGTAGTTGCGCCGCTCGATGTGCTTCATGCGGTCGGCAAGCACGAGGAAGTCGAATATCTTTGTGTTGCGTTCGGATAGGGGCATTGCGTTATGCTTCATAGGTCGCGTCCATCGTTCGCGTTCATCGGTTTCACCGACGTCTGTAGGTGGCTCCGCCACCGAGCGTCCTCCGGACGCGCCGAACACGAAACATTGA
>JAYULM010000397.1:0-35040 GCA_043763605.1 Armatimonadota bacterium
AGTGTCATTGGGGAAAGTTCGGCAGGGCGAAGAGGATTTCATCCGATGTTTTCCATCTTTAGGGCAAACAGGGCAAACAGTTTAATGCGATTGCCCTGTGCGCAACCCGACCACGCTTGACAAGCAGGGCAACGACGAGGGACCGCACTACCGCTCGGTGATCTTCTATCGCTCCGAGGCGCAGAAAAAAGCCGCGCAGGAAACGATACGAAAGTTCACGGAAGACAAGGTCTGGAGCGCGCCCATCGTTACCCGCGTCGAACCCTTCAGTAATTTCTACCGCGCAGAAAAGTACCACTACGATTACTACCGGCTTCATCCGAACGAGCCGTATTGCAAATACGTGATTGCGCCGGAGATCGAGGAGTTTCGCACGAAGTTCAAGCCGTTGTTGAAGAAGTGAGGTTAGTGGTTAGTGAACAGCGGTTAGTGATCAGTTATACCGATTTCGTTAGTTGAAGCCCTGTGGCGGACGCTAAAGGGTTCCGGTGTAAGCCTTCGGCTGTAGACGCTTCGCGTCAGGCAAGCGGGACACTGGCGCGGCAACCGAACGATTACCCGACGCGAAGCGTCTACAGCCGAAGGCTTACACCGGAACCCTTTAGCGTCCGTGGGCGTGGGTTTACAAGTCACTTCCGTTCATCACCCTCTGACCACAAACCACTGACTACTGCCCACTAACTCACGGATCGCGTCGGGCCGCGACCAGACTCTTCCAGTAGTTGCCTGCGGCGAGTTGGTCCACGCCGACACAGTGACGGTTCGAGGAGGCGTGGATGAAGTATCCGTTGCCGAGGTAGATCCCGCAGTGCGAGATGCGCCCCTTCTTGCCCATATCGAAATACAGGCGGTCGCCGGGTATCAGATCGTCCGTGGAGGCGACCGGGGCACCGACGCGCGCCTGATCCCCGCTGTGACGCGGCAAACTCACACCCCGTGTCGCCGCGAAGACGTTCTTCACGAAGCCGGAGCAGTCCAAGCCGCGCCGCGTGTTTCCCGCCCACACATAGGGTACCCCCAGATAGGTGAACGCTTCGCGGATCGACGCGGCGATGCGCGGGTCGTCGGTCTGCGACTCAAAGGTCGGGTCGGGCGCGGGTTCGGCTTGCGGTTCCGGTGTTTCCTCGGCTTCCGGCACGGCGACCGCTTTGCTGAGTTTGACATGGACGCGATAGTCCAGCATTTCGACGGCACCGGTCATCACCCAGCCCATCGTCGAGTCCTGCATGAGTACGCCGTAGTACCCCTCTTTTTCCATCAGGACGGCGAGGTTCGTGCCTTCCATGACGATGGCGAGCGGCTTATCAGTGGTGCCCCGCCCGCTGCGTAGCGTGACCGACGAGACACGCACGACGCCGACCCGTCCCATCACCAGTTGCGTCTCAACGACTTTTTGCGCGGTCCCGAGGGGCGGCAGGGCGCGCATCGCGTTTCTACCACTGCGGGACGGCAACGTGCCGCGATTGCCGCGCCCGGACTGTGCCAACGCGGACCCGGCGAGCGAGAGGGAGACGGTCAAACAACCGATGAGGACAGCCGGGCGAAAGTTACGCATACACCCTATATCTTCGGCAGATGTGCCGGGAATCCTTCCCTTCCGCCGGGGAAAATTGCGGCGGGTGGTTGTAACCCCCCGCCGCAATGCAAAAACGGGCAGGCGATTCGCCTGCCCGTTTTTGACTCGTTGGATACGTGTCCGGCGACGACTTAACGTTTGCTGAACTGGAACCCACGGCGCGCACGTTTGCGCCCGTATTTCTTCGATTCCTTGACGCGCGGGTCGCGCGTCAGGAAGCCGTTGCGGCGAAGGATCGGTCGCAGTTCCGGTTCGGCTTCGATGAGTGCCTTCGAGATGCCGTGACGCACCGCGCCCGCCTGACCGGACACGCCGCCGCCGAGTGCCTTCACCATCACGGTATAGCGACCTTCGGTCTGGGTGGCGCGGAACGGTTGCGAGAGCAACGCTTCGAGCGTCGCGCGGCGGAAGTATTCCTGCGCCGTGCGGTTGTTCACGGTAATCGTGCCGTCGCCGGGCATCAGCCAGACTTTGGCAATGGCATTCTTGCGTTTGCCGGTCCCGTAGTGTCGAGTTGTATCTGCCATCGTTTAGCCTTGCGCCTCCGGGGTTGTCGTGGTGGCTGCCTTTCGTTTTTCCATCCCTACAATCTGCGCCTCATGCGGGTGGGTATCACCCTTGTATACGCGCAGTTTCTTGAGCATCGCCGCGCCGAGTTTGTTGTGCGGGAGCATCCCCTTCACGGTGCGATAGATCGCGTACTCTGGTCGCTTGTCCAGCAGTTCGCCCTTCGGGACCGAGCGGATACCGCCCGGATACAGCGTATGCCGGTAGATCGGTTCCATCGGCTTGTTATTGCCGGTGTAGACCGCGCGTCCCGCGTTCAAAATAATGACGTGGTCGCCGGTGTCGATGTGCGGCGTGAAAATCGCCTTGTGCTTACCGCGTAAAAGTTTGGCGACATCGACGCACAACCGACCGACCGATTTCCCGGTCGCGTCGATGATATGCCAGTCGCGTACTACCTCCGCCGGTTTGGCGGAAAAAGTCTTCATCATTTAGCTTTCCTGTTATCTTTCTCCGTCCCGTCCGGCGCGGCGTAATCGCCATCTACCCCCGGTCGGGTAAAACGTATCCCGTCATAATGTACGCGCATCAGGGTCAATCCCCGCGCGGGAGCGACCGCTGGACATTGTGTCCGGTCGCGGGCGTCACGCACTCTCGCCACATCCGCCGGACTGATCTTACCCAGTCCGACCATCTGAAGCGTCCCGATAAAGGCACGCACCTGTTGGCGCAGAAAGGCGTTCCCGCGCACCGTTACCCGCAGAACTTCGTTCCGCTTTTCGATCCCGATCCGCTCGATATTGCGTTTCGTCGAATTCCCCGGCAAATCGGGCAGTCCGAACGTCGCGAAATCGTGCGATCCGGTCAACTCCGCCGCCGCCGCCCGCATCGCTTCCAGATCCAGCGGCGCATGTACATACCAGGCGAACCGCCCCAGTAAAGCAGACGGATCATCGCGGTTGAGTATCGTATACCGATACGTCCGCGCCGTCGCCGAGAACCGGGCATGAAACGAACCGTCCACGATCTCCGCGTTTTTCACCACGACATCGTTCGGCAGTTCGCCGTTCAACGCCCAGCAGATGCGATGCACCGGCACGTGCCACTCGGTGTCGAAATGGATCACCTGCCCGGTGGCGTGGACCCCGGCATCCGTCCGTCCCGCGCCGTGTACCCGCGATTCACTGCCCGACATTTTCGCGACCGCTTTTTCGAGCGTTCCCTGAACGGTGCGGAACCCTTCGGCTTGCGCCTGAAATCCCGCGAATTCGGTCCCGTCATATTCCACTGTCAATCGGAAGCGGCGCACCGTCTTAGTCCGTGACGAACTGGATCATCACTATCGGCGCGGCATCCCCACGACGAACCCCGACGCGTGCCATGCGGGTGTAGCCGCCCGGCCGCTCGGTGAACTTCGGCGCGATCACGGTGAAAAGTTCCTTGACGATGGACTCGTCATCCGAACTGTGTCCGCCGATCTGGGCACGCACGATGCGGCGCGAGTTGACGGAATCGTCGTTCTTCGCGCGGGTGATCAACTTCTCGATCAACGGGCGGATTTCTTTCGCCCGCGCTTCGGTGGTTTCGATCTGTTTGTAAATGATGATCGAGCGAAGCAACCCCTTGAGGAGTGCTTGACGCTGATCCGACGGCAATCCAAACTGCCGTCCGCCAATACGGTGTCGCATTGTTTTCTTTCTTTCTAACCGCCAAGACGCAAAGGACGCAAAGACCGGATAAAGATTTTAAGTTCTTTTAATTCTTCTCCGGTCTCCGCGCTCCTGGCGTCTTGGCGGTTCACCGAAAATCAGGGCGGCTATTCGCCGTCTTCTTCGTCATCGTCGTCGAAACCGTACTCGCCGTCGCTATCCTTCAGCGACAAGCCCAGTTCCGTCAGTTTTTCTTTCACTTCCGTAAGCGACTTCTTACCAAAGTTCCGGATGTTCATCAAATCGACTTCCGAAATCTGGGTCAGTTCCCCGACCGTGAGTATGTTCGCCTTCTTCAGGCAGTTATAGGTACGGACCGAGAAGTCCAACTCCTCGATGCGTGCGTCCGGCGCGTTGCCCGCCAGGATTCCGCCGCCGATCAGCGAGGGCGAGAACCGGCGACCGCCTTCCGGGAACTCCACGAAGCGCAGGAAATAATCCGATAACAACTGCGCGGCGCGGGAAACGGCGCGTGCCGGTTCAATCGTGCCGTTGGTTGTCACTTCAATCGTCAGTCGCTCGTAGTCCGTGCGGTTGCCGACGCGGGTCGGGTCCACGGTATAGTTCACCTTGCGGATCGGACCGTACGCCGCCGGTACCTGAATCTCACCGATCACCTCGGTGCGGTTCACCGACCGTTCGGGGATCACGTAACCGCGTCCCTTTTCGACCGTCAGTTCCATGTACAGGCTCGTCGCTTCGTCCGAAATCGTCGCGATGTAGCAGTCCGGGTTCGCGATCTCGATGTCGGGCGGGCAAAGCACATCCGCACCGGTGATGCGACCCGCACCACGCGCTTCGATTCGGATCACGTGCTTGTCGGTTTTCACCGGTGATTCCGCCGCGTCCTCGTCCTCGTCGTCGCTACTGCTCTCATAGATTTTGACAAACAGATTCTTCAGGTTCAGAAGAAGTTCCGTCGCGTCCTCTTTGATACCGGGGATCGTCTGGAACTCGTGCTGAACGCCATCAATTTTGACCGTGGTAATAGCCGCGCCCTCGATGCTCGAAAGCAGGACCCGTCGGAGCGAGTTGCCCAGCGTCACCCCGAGACCCGGTTCCAGTGGTTCCACGACAAACTTGCTGAAGGTCGCTCCCGATTCCAGAGTCTCGATGCGCGGCGTTACCGTTTCCATCACTGCCATACGTGTTCTCTAAATCCTTTCGCGGAAAAAAACACCTGCCGGACGACACCCGATTGCCCCGCCCCGTTTTTTCCGCTGTTCCCAAAAAACCCAACCGTGTAAAATCAACGTGAATAGAACTCGATAATGATCTGTTCCTGCACGTCGGAATCCACTTCGTCGCGGCGCGGCGCGGCGACTACTTTGCCGGTGAACTGGTTGTTATCCACGGTGAGCCACTGCGGGATGCGCGCCGCGCTACCCATCGCCGCCTGTATGGCAGGGATGCGCCGGGCGTCTTCGACCACGCTGACGGTCTCGCCGGGGCGGGTCTGGTAGGACGGAATATCGACCGGCTTGTTGTTGACCAGGAAGTGGCCGTGGTTGACCAGTTGGCGAGCCTGAGCGCGGGACGCCGCAAAACCGAGGCGGTACACGACGTTGTCGAGGCGCATTTCCAGCAACTGAAGCAGGTTCTCACCGGTAACGCCGCGTCGGCGCGTGGCTTCGGCGACATAGTTACGAAACGGACCTTCGAGGACGCGGTACATCTGGCGCATCTTCTGCTTTTCGCGCAACTGGGAACCGTAGGTAGTGACTTTGGCGGGGCGTCCCGTCTGACCGTGCTGACCGGGGGGCTGGACGACGCCGTTGTTGGAGCGACGCTCGACGGCGCATTTCTTACTGTAGCAACGGTCGCCCTTCAGAAACAATTTCTGACCGGCGCGGCGACATTGGCGGCAACGTACGTCGCCGCTCACCGAGTTTGGTGCGGATTTACTCATAAAGCCTTTCTTCCTCCCTATCGCGCCGGGAACCTGATTCCCGTGTTGGCGGTTTTCGCCGATCCGATAGGTTTACGAAACAAGTTTTTCTCTCACCCCCCAACCCCCTCTCTCATCAGAATGAAAGAGGGGGAGTCCCGGCGACTACGGGGGGCACTATTCCGGCGAACTACTAAGTACATCCCCCCGGCTCGCGGAAACTATGTTTCCGATGCTCCCCCTCTTTCATTCTGATGAGAGAGGGGGTTGGGGGGTGAGAGGTTCACACGCGGCGGCGTTTAGGCGGGCGGCACCCGTTGTGCGGGAGCGGCGTCACATCGCGGATCAGGCTCACTTCGAGACCGACCTGCGCCAGAGCGCGAACCGCCGTCTCGCGACCAGAACCCGGTCCCTTGACATACGCCTCGACACGCTTCAGACCGTGCTCTTGTGCGCGGCGCGCGGCGGCTTCGGCGGCGAGTTGCGCCGCGAACGGCGTTCCTTTTTTCGTGCCCTTGAAACCGACCTGACCTGCCGACGACCAGGAAATCGTCTCGCCCTTAACATCGGTCAACGTAATGATCGTGTTATTGAACGTGCTGGAAATATGAGCGATACCCTGCGCGATATTTTTTCGCACCTTCGCCGCTTTTTGTCGTGCCGCTTGCGCGGCAGTTAGTTTTCGTGCCATATGTTTGTTAGTGGACAGCGATCAGTGAACGGTGATTCAAGTGCGCCTCTCGGCTACACTGACCACTGACCACTGACCACTAATCACTGACTCCTATTTCTTCTTCTTCTTCGCGCCGACAGTGCGCTTGGGTCCCTTGCGGGTCCGGGCGTTGGTCGAGGTGCGCTGACCGCGCACAGGTAAACCGCGACGGTGGCGGATACCCCGGTACGACTGGATCTCTTGCAGACGGCGGATGTTCATCGCGATCTGACGGCGCAAGTCACCTTCGACGCGATATTCGCGCTCGATGATTTCGCGCAGACGTGCGACCTGCGATTCCGTGAGTTCGGAAACGCGGGTACGCAGGTCGATCTCAGCCAGCCCCAAAATTACCCGACCGTTCGCCAGTCCGATGCCGAAAATATCCGGCAAAGCATACTCGACCCGCTTGTCTCGCGGCAGGTCAACGCCCGCAATACGTGCCATATTCTAACTTCCTAACCTTGCCGTTGCTTGTGCTTCGGGTTTTTGCAGATCACGCGGACGACGCCCTCGCGCTTGATCACCTTGCACTTGTCGCAGATTTTTTTAACCGATGCTCGTACTTTCATAATTGTCTCCATCCCTCACACCCTCTCCCTGGAGGGGAACGGGGGATGAGGGCTATATTTATTTGTAACGATACAGAATACGCCCGCGCGTCAGGTCATAAGGAGACAACTCCACTAAAACCCGGTCGCCGGGCAGAATACGAATGAAGTTCATCCGAATTTTGCCAGACACGTGTGCCAGCACTTCGTGCCCCGACTCCAGCTTGATCTTGAACATGGCATTCGGCAGGTTCTCCGCGATCACGCCCTGAACCTCGATACCTTGCTCTTTGCCATCGTCCGCCGGTTCCGGCGCGGGTCCACCCCCGCCGCCCCCAGGTCGTCCGCCGCCAGGTCGCCCGCCACCGGGACGCCCGCCACCAGGCCTACCCCCGCCGGGTCGTCCGCCGCCCGGGCGTGCGCCACCGCCGCCGGGTCGTCCGCCGCCAGGTCTCGCTCCGCCATATCCGCCACCACCGGGTCGTCCAGCCATAGGCTATTCGTGCTTCGCTCCTTAAAGCCCGCTACCGTACCGCCGCTTCTTCGTCAACCGCATTGCGATGCAAGCCGGGCGCGCCGGACGGTAGCGTCAAAATATCAGGACCGCGCTTGGTTATCGCGACCGTATGTTCAAAATGCGCGGACAAGGTCCCGTCTTTCGTGACCACTGTCCATTTGTCGTCAAGCGTGATCGTTTCGCGCTTGCCCGCGTTTACCATCGGTTCGATGGCAAGCGTCATACCGTCCATGAGACGGATACCCTGCCCCGGCTTACCGTAGTTCGGCACCTCCGGGTCTTCGTGCAAACGCCGACCGACGCCATGTCCGACCAACTCGCGAACTACAGAGAACCCTTCCGCTTCCACATATCGCTGGATTGCGAATGCCACCTCGCCCATTCGCGCGCCGACGCGCGCTTTGGCGATTCCCACAAACAGGGCTTCGTGCGTCACCTTCAGGAGTCGCTTCGCTTCCGGAGAAACGTCACCGACCGGAATCGTGATCGCCGAGTCCGCGATGTAACCGTTCAGCGTACACGCAAAGTCGAAAGAGACCAGATCCCCCGACTGTAAAACTCGCCCTCCCGGTATACCATGTACCACGGCTTCATTCACCGAAATGCATGCCGCCGCCGGGAATTTGTTGTATCCCAGAAACGTCGGCACCCCGCCGCGCTCCCGACAAATCGTTTCCGCCAGATGGTTCAAATCCCCGGTCGTCGTCTTTCCGGGAACCACGGATTTCTCCACCGCTTCCAACACTTCGGCGACAATCCGCCCCGCCGCCCGCATCTTTTCAATATCAGCGGTTGACTTACGCACAATCATCGAGTATACCAAACTTTCTCAGGCGGCGCAAACCTTGTTTTCGGGCTTCGGTTCGGTCGGTCGGGCGGTGAACCGCTCCCCCAATGCCCCGACGATCCGCGCGAACACTTCTTCCTCGGAGCCTTCCGCGTTAACGGGGAGCAACATCCCACGACTCCCGTAAAAGTCCAATAACGGTTTCGTCCGCTCGGCATAAAGACTGAGCCGCACCACGATCCGTTCCGGCAAATCATCCTCACGTACCGACAGCCCGGTGGACCCACACACGTCGCAGATTTCGGCGACATTAGGAGGCGATACCAGCGCGTTGTACGTCTCGCCACACCGGGGGCACGTGATCCGGTTCGCAAGCCGCTCGATCACCGCTGCCTCGCCCACCTGTAAAGCGATGATCGTATCCAACTTCCCGCCACGCTTCGCGAGAAAATCGTCCAGCATCTCCGCCTGCGGCGCGGTCCTCGGGTAGCCGTCCAGCACGAAACCGTTCGCCGCTTCCGGCTTCGCCAGTTCGCCGAGCATCAGACCGTTCGCCGTCTCATCCGACACCATCTTGCCATCGTTGATCGCGCGTGCCGACTGCGCGAATGCGTCGTCCGCCCCACTCGCGATAATCCGGCGCAACAGATCGCCCGACGACAGGTGCGGGACCGCGAAGTGCGATGCGAGCCGCGTCCCCTGTGTCCCCTTCCCCGCGCCGGGCGGTCCGGTGATGATTAGTCGCATTTCGTTAGTGAACAGTGGTCAGTGGTCAGTGATCAGAGGTGAAGAATTCGGGGACTCCGAACGGTTCCCCCACTGACCACTGACCACTGTTCACTGCCCACTAACTCACGCTGCCTTTCGCGCCCCGGCATAGGATCGTGCTCCCCCCGTCGCCATGTTCGCGCCGCCCTGCGGCGGTCCCGACGAGGTGCGGATAAAGCCTTCGTAGTTGCGCATCGCCATTTGCGCTTCGATTGCGGTCATCGTTTCGAGCGCGACTCCGACGACGATCAATAGCGAGGTACCGCCGACCAGCGAGAACGTCGTGATGCCAGTCCAGGTCGGTGCCCAGTATTGGATCAGCGAGATCACCGCGAGGAACACCGCCCCTGCGAGCGTGATCCGCGACAGCACCTTATCCAGATACTCGGCGGTCGGTTTGCCCGGACGGACGCCGGGGATAATCGACCCGTACTTTTTCAGGTTATCCGCCATGTCGTGCGTGTCGTACTGCATGGCGACAAAGAAATAGGTGAAGAACAGCACCAACGTTGCGAAAATCAAACTCGCCCAGATGCTTCCTCCCGGTTGTAGCCAGGTTGTCGCTTGCTGTAACCACTCGATATTCGGGAAGAACTGCGCCACGGTTTGCGGGAACAACTGAATACTCATCGCGAAGATGACCGGGATGACACCGGCGGTGTTCACCTTGAGCGGCAGGAACGACGTACCCGCCTGGCTCATCCGTGTCCCGACAATGCGCTTCATGTGATGCACCGGGATTTTACGAACGCCCTGCGTCATGTAAATGACTCCGACGATGGACGCGAGGAACAGCGCGAGGGTCGCCACAACCCCGATGATCTTGGTCGGGTCGCCCGCCACCAACTGCGCGGTCTGGATCACCTGACCGGGGAGTGAAACCATGATGCCGACGAAGATCAGGAGCGAGACGCCGTTCCCGATGCCCTTCTCAGTCATCTGTTCGCCCAGCCACATCAGGAACATCGTCCCGGCAGACAGCGTGACGACCACGATCAACAGGTTCGGGATGCTTTTCGCTATCGCGCCGTTCGAGGACAGTAGTTGGTACAAGCCGAACGCCTGCAGGAAGGCGAGACCGACCGTGACGTAGCGGGTGATCTTGTTGATCTGCTTGCGTCCCGAGTCGCCCTCTTTCTGCATGGCTTGCAGTTGCGGGATGGCTACTGTCAACAGTTGCATGATGATCGAGGCGTTGATGTACGGCATCACTCCAAGCGCGATCACCGAAAATTTCCGCAGTGCGCCGCCGGAGAAGATGTCCAGCGCGCTGAACACCCCGGTCCCGACCAACTTCGCAATGGCCTCATGCTTCACACCCGCCGCCGGGACGTGAAGCGCAACCACATAGACCGCGAACATCATCAGCACAAATTGAATGCGCTTGCGAATATCGGGCACCTGCATCGCCCCAACCAACTTGTCAAGCATCGTTTTACAAAACTCCCTACAAGATTTAACCACAAAGACACAGAGGGCACGGGGTTGTGCCGGAATCCAGGCGATGGCGTGCAATACACAGGCGGGCGATAAATCGCCCGAACCTGCGGGGTAGCACCTCACCCGCGTACCGATAGATTCCGATACCCCTCCGAGTCCTCTGTGTCTTTGTGGTTAAACACACCGAACCCGGATCAGTTGGTCGCTGTCGCCGTCGCCGTTCGCGCTGCGGTATTCGCCGCGCGCCGCTCGGCGATACCTTCCGCCACCGTACGGGCGGCTTCGAGCACTTCCACCGTGCCGCCGAGTTCGGCGATCATGGCTTCGGCGGCACCGCTGAACTTCGCCGCCCGGACCGTCAGGCTTTTCGTCAGCGTACCACCCGCTAACACCTTTACGGGTAGGACGGCATCTTTTATTACCTGATGCGCCAGTAAAAATTCCGCAGTAATTTCCGTGCCGTTTTCGAACCGCTCCAACTCGGAAAGATTGACGATCTGATACTGGGTTTTATAGCGGCCGTTGTTGAATCCGCGCGAGGTCAGACCGGTGCCCAGACCGCGCTGTTTCGGCAGGCGGCGGTGGAGCGGCGTCTGTCCGCCCTCGAAGCCGACCTTGGATTGCCCTCTCGCTTTGTCACCCTTGTGACCGCGCGTGGATGTTTTGCCGTGCCCGGAACCGGGCCCACGGCCGATTTTCTTGCGACGCTTGACCGAACCCGGTGCAGGTCGCAGATCGGTAAGGTTCATTATTTCGTCCCCCCGGAGGAAACCGCAGTTTCGCTCCCTGTCGCGGAGCCTTCCGCGACCTCTTCGAACGTGACGAGATGGCGCACCTTGTGGATCATGCCGCGAATCGCCTCGTTATCGGTTTGTACAACACTATGCCGGATGCGGCGCAGGCCGAGAGAGCGGACCGTCAAGCCCTGCGATTTCTCGTACCCTATCGCACTTTTCACCTGCGTAATTTTCAGTTGTGCCATTATGCGGTCACTCCTTCCAGGGCTTGCGCCATGTCCGGCGTGCTTTCGGTTGCCGGGGCGACGACCGGCGTGACCGGTTCCACGGCGGCGGACACGACGACCGCGCCGATGGTCGAACCGCGTCGCACTTCTTCCACTGTCTTGCCGCGCAGTTGCGCGACCGTCTCGATGGTGCGCAGTTTTTTCAGAGCGTTGATCGTCGCCCAGGCGTTGTTGATCGGGTTGTTCGACCCGATGGACTTCGCGAGAACGTCACGGATACCCGCCGCTTCGAGCAGGATGCGTACCGCGCCGCCCGCCACTACGCCGGTACCCGGCGATGCGGGCTTGAGCAGAACCTGCGTCGCGCCGTGCGCGGCGAGGACTTCGTGTGGGATCGTGCCGTCCACCATCGGGACGAGGATCAACTGCTTTTTCGCGTCCTCGGTGCCCTTGCGGATCGCATCGGGGATCGCGCGGGCTTTGCCGAGACCGGCTCCGACATGCCCTTCGCCGTCGCCGACGACGATCAGCGAGGACCAGGACATCGTGCGCCCGCCCTTGTTGGTTTTCTGGACCTTGTTCGTCCGAACGATCTTTTCCGTCAGATCGCGTAACGTTTCCGCGTCAATTCGTACCATATTCGTTCTTCCTTAAAAATCCAGTCCGCCTTCACGTGCGGCATCGGCGAGGGCTTTGATGCGCCCGTGATAAAGATAACCGCCCCGGTCGAACACAACCTTCTCGACACCGGCGGCTTTCGCGGATTCCGCGATCAACTTACCGACAGCGGACGCGCCCCCGATATTGCACCCTTTAACGTCGTCGGCTTTCAGCGAGGACGCCGAAGCGAGCGTGTGCCCTTTGGTGTCGTCGATGATCTGGGCGTAGATGTGCTGCCCGGAGCGGTAGACGGCAAGTCGCGGTCGCTCGGGAGTACCCTCGACACGCTTGCGGATACGCGTATGAATCCGCAGTCGAATTTCTTTTCGTTTAACGTTCATTGTTTGTTCTTCCTGCTCGTTTCCGAGATGCGGATAAGGGGAAGGGCTATGCACCGATCCCCATGCCGCCGCAGGTTAGTGGTCAGTGATCAGTGATCAGTGAACAGTCCCCGGTATACGGAGCCACTAACGCGCCCCCTCCAGCACTATCCACTGACCACTAACCACTAATCACTAACTATTTCTTCTTCGCTCCGCCTTTACCGCCCTTGGCACCGGCTTTACCGGACTTACCGGCTTTGCGTCGGACCACTTCATTGCTGTAGCGGATACCCTTGCCCTTGTATGGCTCGGGCGGGCGCACCTTGCGGATTTCGGCCGACTGCTGACCGACGGTCTCTTTGTCCATTCCGGCGACGGTGACAATCGGCATACGGGTACCGGGGTCCTGGACCACGGCGAACGAAATGCCTTCCTTCGGTTCGATGTGAACCGGGTGCGAGTAGCCGACGTTCAGTTGCAGATTCTTGCCGTTCAACTGGGCGCGGTATCCGACTCCGGTCATGTTCAGGATCTTCTGAAAACCGGTGGACACGCCCGTGACCATGTTGAACAGCAGGGTGCGGGTCAGACCGTGCAGGGCGCGGTGGCGGTCATGGTCGGTCGGTCGCTCGACGTGCGCGACGGCACCATCGACGACGATCTTCATTTCCGGCGAAAAGGTCTTGACCAGGGTACCCTTCGGTCCCTTGACAGTCACCCGTCCGTCGGCTTCGGCGTTGATAGAAACGCCCGCCGGGACGGCGATAGGTTGTTTTCCGATACGTGACATAGTTTTGTGGTTAACTCCCTGCGGACCCTCACCCCCAGCCCCTCTCCCTCCGAAGGGAGAGGGGGGACTGGAAGCGAGGCGTTTTCCGGTACTCCCCTCTGGCTCCCCTCTCCCTTCGGAGGGAGAGGGGCTGGGGGTGAGGGTCCGCAGTCTCGATCACCGCGACAGCGATTTGAAAAAGCCGTCGCAAATAAAGTTGGTATTAATAGATGAAAGCGAGGACTTCGCCGCCGATGCCGATGCGCTTGGCTTGCTTACCCGTCATCACGCCCTTGGACGTAGTGAGGATGGCGACGCCGAGACCGCGCTGGACGACCGGGATCTCATCCGCCGGGGCGTAGACACGCAGACCGGGCTTGGAGACACGCTTCAAACCGGCGAGAGCCGGGATGCGCCGCTGTCCGACACTCTGCATATAGCGGAGCGCGACCTTGATTCGGTTTTGCGGGGTATCCTGAATTACTTCGTAGCCCTTGATAAAACCCTCGGCGAGCAGAATACGCAGAATTTCGCGCTTCAACTTGCTGTCGGGCAGTTCGAGGGTATCGTGGTTCGCCGCCGTCGCGTTGCGCAGGCGTGTCAAAAGGTCACCGATAGGATCGGAGATTACCATTTTCTATATTCTCCTTATTTCCTAGTAAGATGCCTTGCGGACACCGGGCAGAAGTCCACGGTGCGCGAACTCGCGGAAGATGATGCGGCTGACTCCGAAAACGCGGATAAAGCCGTGGGCGCGACCGGTGATCGAACACCGATTCTTGAGGCGCGTCGGGGACGCGTCACGCGGCAATTTGGCAAGACCTTCGTAGTCTTTCTTCTCTTTTAACTCTTTGCGGATAGCGGCATACTTTTCCACCGTTTTCAGGCGGCGTTTCTGTCGCTCTTTCCATGCTTCTCGTGCCATTATTTACTCCAGTTTCGAGCGGTTTTGCGGTCGCTCGCACTTTGGCGCGGTACGGAATATACTCCCGCCCGCTCTTTGGGTGTTTTTAAGGTGTGCCCGGACGCCGGTAGCGCGAAAGCCGCGTATACCGTCGCCATGACCGGGACACCTTATCATGGCGCGGGGGCGTTCGCAAACCGGGCAGTCAGGAATTCGTGCGCACGACGGGGGCATGTTCGTAAATCGGACGGACTGTCCCTACCTTGAAAGGCGTCGAAGTATCCGTTTCATTCTTGCGAGCCGATTTCCCGCGTGATATAATTCGCACCGTTGAAACGTGTTTTGTGGCAACGTAGCTCAGCTGGTTAGAGCATCGGATTCATAACCCGAAGGTCGGGGGTTCAAGTCCCCCCGTTGCTATGTTTGATATACATTCAACGGGTTTTCAGTGCATCGCAAACTCGTTACTGGTTTGAATAAGACTCATGCCTTACAAAAGGCATGAGTCTTTTTCTCGGTCGGTGGAGATGAGAAGAAGTTGGGGAATAGATGATGCTTTCCTATACAACAGAATGACCGACCGCATTTCCACAAGCGTTTACTGCTTTTTCTTTTCGTCAAGCCACGATGCAGGGATAAGCTTTTTGCCGCGCCATCGTTCGGGAGATCCATCAGGACCACGGATAATGTGCTCCTGAAACCAATCTTCATCAAGGTCGGCATGATCCGTGACAATCACTTGAAAGTGTGGCGTTAGTTCCTCCGTTACATCTACAAGCCAGCGAAACATATGTTTCACTGCTTCGCGGTCATCCTCATCCAACACCTCTAACGAACCCTCAGCATCAAGGTCCTGTGGATAGTATACTTGCGTCGGTTGGTCAAGAAACAGGAAGCGGGGAACGGGTCGTTTCTTTTGGACAAACCAATGATGGAGAGCGAAATGAACCGCTAAGTGATACCCCACCCAGTTTGCACCACTCCCCATCCGTCTGAGTGGCACAGGTCCCTGATCGGTGTCCGCTACAACTTGGAGATTGGGTAGATCAAAGCGTAGTGCGTTCCCACTGTATTCAAGTCCAAGGTCCTTCGCGTAAGTAGCGATACGTTGTCCAATAATGTTAAGAATAGACGGTAACATCTCTTCAGAATCAGTTTCGTTTAGTGCCTGTTGGAGTGCCTCAACGCGCTGACGTGCTTCCTCTACAGCCTGTTGACGCCCTGAGGTATCCATTGTAAAAGTCATGCTGGAAAGATACAAGTCGATTCCACCAACAATGCGACCTAAGCGTGCGTTAGACAAAAGTTGTTGCCCCACATCGGGCTGTTGTGCAATAAGTGCATTCATTTGCCCTCTTACATCCGATAGCTGTTGGCGTACCTCAGTGAGGCGTCCTTCTGTCTTATCAATAAATTCGCGTAGACGTGGTTCTTCTCTAACAACAGTGTTAAGTTGTTGACTTACTCGTGCAAGCGACCGTTCTAGTTCTCGAGCGGTGGGTGTCGGATTCTCAAGTGAGGATTCGCAGATTGGGCAAACGGATTCCGCATCTTCCTTAGGCTGTGAGTAAACTCCTACAAATGCGAGCCGCGCTCGTTGTTGTGTCGCTTCGAATTGGTAGCCTTTCTGACCGTCATAACACTCGCGTGCAGCCCTAATTTGATCCTGGGCACTACGCATCTCAGCAATTAGCCTTGACTTCTCTTTCTCAAGCCTTGCCATTGCATCGCCAGGAATAGCAGGCGGTTCCGCAGGTGTCCAATCTAGCGCGGGGCGTAGCGCGTCACGTAACGCATCCAGTGTTTGTGGTTGCGGCCCAGACGGCAACAAACCTGCCTCTTCGGCACTTGCCCAAAGCGACAGCCCAACCGAAAGCCCGCCACCCCCACCACGTAGCATCTCTGCTTCTTTAAATTTCTTTTCTGCGAGTGTTAGCGCACGCTTTGCTTCACGATGTTCGTTTATCTTAGCGAGCCTGTCCTCTGGCACAGCACCTAAGAAGTATGGAAGAGTATCCTTTATTGCTTGAGCAGTTCCGAATTCTCCCTGTCTATGAAACAGCAAGGTAGGATTTGCTACCTCAGACTGCTCCTGAAAGGTGAGGAAGAAACCATGCCTAATGTTCGCCGAGAGGGGATCGCGTGTCTGTCCTTCGGGGGGGATGTTCAAGTTAGGAGAAATGCTTACCAATTCCGATAGGAGTGGGGAGAGGCTGTCCTTCGTGACGTTTGCGGCGAGTTCTTCTTGCGGAGGGATTCCCAACTCGGTACCGACGCGCACGAAAACCTGTGTACTAGACTTCTTCCCATACTCGGGAGCACGTCGCGCTATAAATATCTGTTTCGTCGGAAACTCAAGACGCAAGCCATACCAGCGAGCGTTATCAGTAATGACGCCTGCAGGCACATGGCACTCCCCGCGACCGAGGCAGTATTCCACGATTTGGATCAGGGAAGACTTACCAGTCTTGGATGCCCCTGTAATAATGTTAAGCACTCCAGGACGTAGTGGTAGTCGTCTTAGGCGATCTCCTTCGCCGTATATTACGATGTCAAGAATTTGCATATTGATTATGACCGCGCGAACATTTTGTCACGTCTCTCGATTCATGGCAGGCAGCCTAAGGCTGCACGCCTAAAAAGTTATATACCGTCACCTCATCGGGTGCGAGAGCGAGCCAACGCCCCAAAAACCGTGCCCTTACAACGCAGTCCGCTATTTCTTCCGTGGCAGACGTGATACGGGTTTGAAGACCTCGTGCGTTGTTTAGATTGCCTGTCCCAACACGCAATATGCCACCGTCAGTAGATATGAGTTCGCGGATAATCAGAAACCTCAGTGCCTCACGTGTAAAAGGCGTGATGCTTCGGACACGAAAGGCAAACTCCAATCGCACCTCAGGATTTGCCTGTAGCCATGCCAAGAGTGTCGTTCTTATACTTGATGGAAGTGCCTCCCGCGTGGGACTGTGTAGTACAAACGGCAGAACAAGAAAACACAGCGATAATGGCATACCTTCACCCGCTTCCGATACGTAACTACTTACTGCCTCCCGCAGTAGGAAACCACAAAAGGCAGGATTTAGCAGATTTGCTACTTCTGCCTGACGTTCGGACCATATGCTCATCAACTGTTTCTCCCTTCGGTATCATCCACGCCATCCACTTCGGGAGGGAAAAGCTCTTCCCAGCGGGGGTGCCAACCCATTCTGCGGCTGTCTGCGAGCATCTGATACGCTCCACGCATAACGGTCGGATGGGTACAGTCGTCACGGATTGGCAGGTGACGATCCCGCGTGGCGCGGTAAAGGTTTCGCCCATTTAAACGCTCCTCATTCTCCGACGGATCATCACCCAAGTCTTCCTTCATGTCATTAAAATGGTGCCGCCAGTCATCCACAAGCCAGCGGGCGTAACGATCCCATTCGCTCACGAATAGGAGTCGCTCCCTGATCCACTTCGACCTTTCCGAAGCAGCCTTGTAGTGATCGCACATTGCCTCACTAATTGTACTGAGGCTACAGTTGACGACATGCAACTGCCTCACGAACAGGCGTCCGTCTCCCTGAGGATCGGGTGTAATGGGCATATCTGCGAAACAGAAATGAAGCGGGAGGGCATTCTTGCGTTGGGTATCGCGGATGTCTTGAATCTGATCTGCTAAGTCAACCGCACGGATAGTCTCGTGACCCGTGACTCCCGATAAGTGTCGCACAACAGTCTGAAACCACCATCCTTCAATGCCACGTACCATAGCATCCAGATGATCGCGATAGGTGGAATTTCCTAATTCTTCACGAATCTTTGCTTCGAGATCAAGAATATTTGGTTGAGTATCCAGGATCGTTACGGCTCGCAACAGTTCGAGCCGTTGCGAGGGGGTTAGTCGCATGAAGGCGGCATGAGAAGCGAGTTGATCGCTCTGAGCTGTTCGCGTTGTCCGTAGGAACACTTCAAGAAGGCGCAATGCTTCCACCTCATCGCGCTCGATAGCACCAATCCCTTCGGGACGCAGTCGGGCAGCCGCACTATCGGCAGGTGCTTCGGCAGTGGTCACAAGACATAGAATGGCACCTGGCACACTTATACGTCCTGATTGCATACCATCAGCCCACACTCTCAGGGTTTTCCATAGATCAACACTGCCATCGGATAAGCTACCTCGGCGACGGATACTATGCTTGGTCTGGAGCAATTCCTGAGCCGTCCCTTCTTCAAACGCAATGTCGTCTAACCGTTCGATTGACACTTCGGCAGTTTCGTCGGAGCGGTTTCTGCGCAGTAGCATGAAGAGTGCGTATCGACACTGATACAAGTAGCCAAGTGCGGGGTCTGCGGCGTCAAACGGATTTGGGGCAACAGTGGACATAGTCATTTACAGTGTCTGCTACAGGTCGCCCCGTCACTTTTAGCGTTTCGGCATGGAAGCAAAAAAATCCTTTTATAGCGAATTCAAAAATCATTGAAGGTGCGTCTCGGCGCGAGTGAAATTTTATGTACTATCCTTCGGTAACAAACATAACACTTCACTCACCTTACGCAGTTGGGATGTGATTGACCCTCGAATCACCGTTGCAACGACGGTCCGATTTCAGAGGGACTATGTAAGGTTTGACGTTTAGACAAAAGGGCAACTTCTCGTAGCCGTTTTTGACCACCTGAAATCGCCCTTTCGGGTAAAACCTTCTTATCTTACGAGGAGGTTTCCCAATGAATAGTAACACACTTTTCACGTACCGGTCCGGACTATACTCGTGCTTGACACGCTCTCGTGATGCGCTGATGAACCTAAACGATGCCCTATTATCCGACACGGCGGCCCACTCCTTTGTCGAATTGTCTCAGTCGCCCTTCTTCGGGCGGGACTGGTCCAGTATCTACGCCGCCTGTGAAAATGGAGCAGTTGATTCTGCCGCGTTGCGACAACTGCGGGTTCACCATGCTCCGCTCTGCATGGTAACCAAGCGTCTTATCCTGGCAGGAGATGCGAGTTCCATCGCGCGTCCGTATTCCAAAACAGCGCGTGACCGCACGTTTGTGCATCAATCGAACTTGCCCGAAGGAACCAAGCCGGTTCGACCGGGTTGGCAATTCTCCTTCGTGGTCATACCGCCGGAAGAGATAAGCAGTTGGGTGTACACACTGGATGTCGAACGTATCGGGAGCGACAAAACAGCCTGCGTCGTGATGAGTGAACAATTATCTCGCATCATGACATTGTTGCAGACAGGCGGTGAGTCCGGTTCTCGCCCCTTGTTCTTGGGAGATGGCGGCTATGGCAACGTGGCTTTCCTCACAAAAACCCGCCTCATTCCCTGCGATTGTCTCGTCCGCCTTGCCAAAAACCGGGTATTGTATCGACCTAAGCCGGAGCGTCCCGACCAACCGGGACGGGGTCGTCCTCCCGAGGATGGCGCACGCTTTAGTTGCCAGAATCAGGAGACACAGGGAGTTGCCGATAGATTTTGGAGCGGGGAGGATGCGCAAGGCAAGCAGATAGAGGTCCATTTGCGTAAATGGCTCCGCCATTTCGCGTGTTGGACGAATCTACACTTCAAAGAAGAGCGTGAAATGCTGGTCTCAGTTATTAAGGTTATCCGCCATGGTGCACCGGATAATAAGCGCGATCCAAAAGTCTGCTGGTTTGTGTTTCAAGGGGAGGAGTGTCCTACCCTTTGCGAAGTTCCCTCCCTCTATGCACGTCGCTACTGTATCGAACATGGTTTCCGATTCAAGAAGCAGAATCTACTCTGGGAGAAAGTGCGTCTGCGAACCCCGGAACGATTCGCGATTTGGACGGATATTGTCTGTTGTGTCGAAAATCAGTTGTGCATTGCTCGTCAAGAAGGTCTGGCAAAACGGCAAGCCTGGGAGAGTGATCGGCGACCAGCGACGCCGCAACAGGTTCGGCGTGGTATGAATCCGATTCTTGTGGAGTTGGGAACACCTGCTCGCTTGTGCCAAACTCGCGGAAAATCGGTTGGATGGGTCAAGGGCACAGGAAGACGCCGGGAGAAATGCTATCCCGTCCTCCAAAAGACCACCAAAACCACGCAGAAGAACGTCACTATTGTCTAAATGTCAATAAGGTGAGCACTTCAATTATTTTTGAATTCGCTATATATGCGGAGGGAAAAACCACTGGCATTACCATGTTTTCTTTAGGCTACGCTTTTCTACTATGTCGTAACCATCGGTTCATCGTTCCTCACGGCATCAAGTGTCCCATTCCCCGCGATAAAGTCATCCACGTCTGGCAATTCGTGACATTGCGCAGGGTAGATGCCGTCGTGGACGGAAAGCAGATACGCGATCAAACAAGCCGCCGCCACCGGGACCGCCATCCCCGCGCCGAAGAGTTCGGCGCCGAGGAAAATGTAGGTCCGGGGGGCGTTTTTCGTTCGCCCGGTTTGCCGGGTGCGCGTGTAATGGCGGCGGCGGATTACATCACTTGTTTCGCAACATTACGGGTCGGATTGCTTCGGTTCTATGTGCGGCGAGGCTGCGGTGCGCCGCACGAGTACGATGGAGGCGTCGTCCAAGAGTCTGCCGCCTGCGAAGTCGCGCGCCCCGCCGAGGATCGACTCCGCCAACTGCTTCAGGGTGCCCCCGTTCCCGGCTTTCGCCAGTTCGATCATGCCCTCGATGTCGAGGAATTTGCGCCCCTGTCGCGCCTCGGCGATCCCGTCCGTGGAAAGGATAAGCGTGTCGCCTGTTTCCAATTGGAAGTCGACCTGTTTGTACTCCTCGTTGGGCAGGACGCCCAGCGGAACGCCCACAGCGGCAGTTTGCTCCGTCTCGCCGCTGGCACGTATCAGGATCGGCGGTTTCATCCCCGCGATTGCCAGAGACCCTGTGCCGGTTTCCCGTTCGATCACGGCGAGAGCGATACAGACGGGCGCGTCACTGCCCTCCGTGTTGATACCCTCGTCGAACAATCGGTTACTCTGGTACAGAAACTGATTCATGTGGAATAGAATGCGGGCGGGCTGTTCGTGCTCGCGTATGTATGCCCGCATCGTGTGCTTCAGTTCCGTGGTGAAAATGGCGGAGGTCAAGCCGTGTCCCATAACATCGCCGAGCACCAGCGCGACGTGCCCGTGATCATAGGCGAACGTGTCCCAGAAATCGCCGCCGATCAGGGCTTCGTCCGACGCCATCGCGTACGCCGTATGTACCGTTAGACCCGAGAACGCGTCCTCCTTCGGTTGGAACAGCATCGGACGCAGGAGCGCGAGGGCGATCTTTCTGTCCTGTTCCTGAGTTCGGTATAATTCCGCTTCTATCATCCGTCGCGTAGTAATGTCCTGCATCGAAAGCACGATAAGTTTCGTGCGGTTGCCGGGGCGACGTAATATATGTGCGTTCAGGAGCATTACCCGCTTGCCGATTGTGGGGAAATCACCGCTCACCTCGAATTCGGCGAACGAGTCCCCCTTCGTCGCGGTGTCTTTCAAAAGTGCCATAAGATCGGGAATATCCCACTGGCAATCGTTGAGAGCAACGAGCGGTTGTTGCTCCGTTTGGACCACGGTTGTTTGGAACGTTTTGTAAAAGACGTGGTTGGCGGACAGGACGCGCAGGTCGGCGTTCAGGATGAGTAGCAGGTCCCGGATGGTGTCCACGATATTCTGGGCGTAGGTGAGGATCTCCTGGAGTCCCATAGGGAACGCGGGTTGAAACCCACGTTCCCTATGGGACCGCCCAAGCAACGAACCTATAATGCGATAGCACTGACCCGGAGCGGGGGTGTACACCTTACCGACACGGTACAATGCAGACGACTTAGAAGGTTTCTTTGGGATATTATGCCGTCCGGACCGCAAAACTCGCGCACACACTATGACATACTGGGTGTCAACCGCACCGCGTCCGCTGACGAGATCAAAGCGGCGTATCGGCAACTGGCGCGCACACTGCATCCGGATGTCAACCCCGGCGACCCGCAGGCTTCCGCGAAATTCGCCGACGTGACCACGGCATACAAAGCCCTTTCCGACTCCGTTTCCCGCGCCAACTACGACGCCGAGCAGTCGCTCAAGGAACGACGTGCCGACGCCGCCCGCGCCCGCGCCGGAGGCGCAACCTCCCACGCGACCTACGGCACCCCGCCCCCAAGACCCGGCGCAAACCCGACAACCCAACAACCCAACAACCCGACCGCCCCGACCGGAGACGAGGCGTCCCGACTGATCACTACCGCGCGCGCCGCCCTGTCGCGGATGCGGTTCGTCGAGGCGCGCGAACTGGCGCAACGCTCCCTGCGGATCAAACGTAGCGCGGAAGGCTACGAAGTGCTGGGCGATGTGTACCGGATGCAGGGGCGCACCGACGAGGCGATCAACATGTACACCATGTCGCTACAACTCAACCCCCGAAACTCGGCGATGATGGAACGGTTGCAACGGCTCGCCCGCGCCGGAAACAACACGGGGCAACGCGCTGACACCGCCCCCAGCGCGATGCGTACCCCGGCGAACCCGCCGCCGGTCCCCAGCCCGATGCCGTACGGCACCTACGCCGCGCGCGCGGGTTCGGTCGGAGAGAAGATCGCACCCGAAAAGCGACCGCTGATGAAGGCGTTCGCGATGATCTTCGGGTACGGGAGCGTGTTCTTTCTCCTGCTGTCGTTCGTGCTGTTCCTACGCCAAGCCCCTGCGGGTGACGGTCCTCTCCCACTTGCGGCGATCTCGAAATGGTCGGGTGGCTTGCTCGCGATCCTCCTTAGTTGCGGCGCGGTGCTGGGCTGGACTCTATCAGTGACCGGGGCGGTGCGCCGGTTGGACGATGAACTGGTGTTCTCACGCGCGCAGTCGGGATTCGTGCCGCCGATGGGACCGGTCCTGCTGATACTTGCGGCGGTCTCGTTCTGGGCGGCGGCGTTGATCCATGTCCTGCTCACGCTTTTGCAGGAGGGGCGGGTCGGGGGCATTTTGCGGGCGTTCGGGGCGGTGATCTTTGTCGTGGCAGTGACCGGTATCTTCTACGACGCGACCGGGCGAGGGCAGATTTTCCTGTGGGGCGGCAACGTGGTTTTTCTATCTTACGTCTTCGGCTGGTATATCGGCGATCTATTTCGCACCGATTAGTGGGTACGATACAGAAGATATGAAACAACATTCTCCTTACACCCTGCCGATCACGGCGGGCATCTTACTTCTCGGCGCGGCGGTCACGGTCTCTTGCGCGTCCGGCAAAGAGACCGTGGAAACCACAGTCGCAGCGGTGACGGCACCAGCGGCGGACGCGGGCAAAATTCTAACCGGCGCGGACGCGTTCGGCGACTGGACCACGGACGCGCCTGGAGTGAAACGCAAAATCACGCCGACGGATCTCCCGAAGCCATACGCGACCGAGTCGGTCCAGAACGGTCCGCATGGGGTAGGACGCCCCGCCGGTGCGACGCCCAAAGTGCCGGACGGCTTTACCGTGAGCGAGTTTGCGCAGGGGTTGGACAACCCGCGCTACGTCACGACGGCACCCAACGGCGACACGTTTATCGTCGAGTCGAACCCGGGGCGCGTGAAGGTTCTGCGCGATACCGACGGCGACGGCAAAACCGACGCGACGACGGTTTACGCGGAAGGGTTGAAGCGTCCGTTCGGTTTGGCGTTCTACCCGGCGAACACGGACAAACCGACGCACGTTTACGTCGGAAACACCGACTCGGTGGTCCGCTTCGCCTACAAATCCGGCGACACGAAGGCGAGCGCGCCCGAGGAGATGATCGTCAGCAATATCCCCTCCGGTCGGGAGCAGGTCGGGGGCGGCGGGCACTGGACCCGCGACATCGCGTTCAGCAAGGACAACAAGCGCATGTTCGTCTCGGTCGGTTCCCGCTCCAATGTGTCCGATGACGCGTCGGAAACGCGCCGCGCCTGCATCCTGGCGTTCACCCCGGACGGCAAGAACGAGACGACCTATGCCGGCGGGATTCGTAACCCGGTCGGGATCGCCATCGATCCCCGGTCCGGCACCCTCTGGACTTCGGTGAACGAGCGCGACGAGTTAGGCGACAACCTCGTCCCCGACTACGTCACATCGGTCAAGGAAGGCGGGTTCTACGGCTGGCCCTGGTATTACATCGGCGCGAATCAGGACCCGCGTCACGAGGGCAAGAAGCCGGAACTCAAAGATCAGACCATCGTGCCCGACGTGTTATTGCAGCCGCACATGGCGTCGCTCGCGCTGACGTTTTACAACGGCAAGCAGTTCCCGAAAGACTACACGGGGAGCATCTTCGCCGCGCAACACGGCTCGTGGAACCGCGCCAAACGTGTCGGCTACAAAGTCGTGCGTATCCCGGTCCGCAACGGCAAAGCGGTCGGCTATTACGAGGATTTCCTGACCGGGTTCGTGACCGAAGGCGGCGACGTTTGGGGTCGCCCGGTCGGCGTCGCGGTCGCGAAAGACGGTGCCCTGCTAGTGACCGATGACCAGAGCGGAACCGTCTGGCGCGTGGCGTATAAGAAGTAGTTAGTGGTTAGTGGTCAGTGGTCAGTGAGCAGTGGTTCGTTCGTTGTTTGGCGTACTTCCGGTGGGCAAAGCGCGTCGCGGTGTGCAAACTAACCCGAACGGACGGAGGATGAATCATGCCCGCGAATGGTGAGCCACTCCCGCGAATCGGACGTCCCCGCCCCACCGACCGGAAATTCGCCGCGAAACAATAACCGGATCACTGACCACTGCACACTGACCACTAACCCAATGACCTACTCGCTCTTCCTGCTCCTCTTCCTGTGTCTGCCGACCGTCGCGCTGTTGCTGGTGTTACGGGGGCGGATTGCGCGGCATCATGCCATCGGGTTGGGGCTGGTGAATCTGCTGGCGTTCGTCTACACCACGCCGTGGGACAACTTCGCGGCGTATAAGAAACTGTGGACGTTCGCGCCCGCGTTCGTGTGGGGCAAGCCGTTCTGGTTCGGCTACCTGCCGCTGGAGGAGTACCTTTTCTACTTCGCGGAAGCGATCTTCGTTTGCGTCACGATGCTGGTTCTGGCGAAAGTGCGGTTTCTTGCGCCTGAGTCCCCCCTATCCCCCCAACCCCCTTTCCCCCCTCGGAAGGGGAGAAAGGGGGAGCCAGAGTGTTCCCCAAGTAGCGACGCGACACCGTCTCCGAACTCCCCCTTTCTCCCCTTCCGAGGGGGGAAAGGGGGTTGGGGGGATAGGGGGGACTCAGGCAAAAATGCCGTTCGGTAAATACTCCTACCTCCTGATCCTGCTCGGCTGGGCGTTGCCCGTGCTTGCCGTACAGTGGATCGTCGCCGGGCGGGCACTGTGGCGCGCGCGGCGGCTGATATTCGCCACGTTCCTCGTTTGCGGGACGTACCTTTCTCTCGCCGATCATTTCGCTATTGCGCGGGGCATCTGGCAGATTCAGGAGGCGGGCATCATCGGGTGGCGGTTGCAGGGACATTTGCCGTTGGAGGAAGCCATGTTCTTCTACCTGACGGTTTTGATGAGTGCGCAGGGGTTCGTAATGATTTCGGGGCACTTCGCGCCGAAGGAAAATGAGTAGACCATGCCCGCCGTTTTGCCGGGGATCGCGACGCTCGCCGCGCAGGGTTTTTCGGCGCTACGGGGCTTGCGTGTCGGGCTGGTCACGAACCCGACCGGTATTCTGCCGGACGGCAGAACCTCGACCATCGACGCACTGCACCGCGCGGACGGCGTGAAACTGGTCGCGCTTCTCGGACCTGAGCACGGCGTACGCGGCGACGTTCCGGCGGGCAAGTACATCGCTTCGTACACCGATAAGCGTACCAGGCTCCCGGTCTTCTCACTCTACGGCAAGACGAAATACCCGACGGCGGCGATGCTGAAAGGCGTGGACGTTCTGCTGTTCGATATTCAGGACATCGGATGCCGCTCGTACACCTACCTTTCCACGCTCGGCGCGGTAATCGATAGCGCGGGCAAGCACGGCGTCCCGGTCATCGTCTGCGACCGCCCCAACCCGCTTGGCGGCGTCCGCGTCGAGGGTCGCCCGGTGGCACCCGGCTTTGCTTCGTTCGTCGGTCGCTACCCGATGGCATACCGGCACGGGATGACGTTCGGCGAGGCGGCGAAGTGGCTGGTCGGGCGCGGCTATGTGCGGCAGGCGGATCTGCGCGTCATCCCGTGCGAAAACCTGACCCGCGCGCAAGCCGGTTGGGAATCGTTCGGCGGGCTACCCTGGGTACCGACCTCGCCGAACATACCGACACCTGACGCCGCCGTTCTCTGCGCGGCGACCGGGATCATCGGGGAACTGCCCGCTGTGTCGGTCGGGATCGGCACCGACAACCCGTTCGGCTACTGCGGCGCGCCGACTGTGGACGCCGACCGGCTCGCCGCCGCGCTGAACGGTTACGGGCTACCGGGAGTCTCCTTCCAAACCGCACAATGGGTACCATCGCGGGGAGCGTTTCGCGGCAAAACCTGTTCCGGCGTCCGCGTCCGTGTCACCGATCTGGCGGACGCCGAACTATGCCGCGTCAGTTTTGCACTGCTGTGCGCCCTGCGTTCCGCCGCGCCTACCCTGCGCCCGCTGGCACGGCGCGGCTTGTTCGACGCCGTGTGCGGCACCGACACGGTACGTAAGGTCTTCCTCGCCGGTGCGACCGAGCCGGAGGTGTGGTCCGAGTTCCAGCGCGGCGCGGCGATGTTTGCGGAGTCGCGGAAGCGGTTTCTGATTTATTGACGCGCCCTGCCTCTCACCCCCCCGCCCCCTCTCTCATCGGAATGAAAGAGGGGGAGTCCGAGGACGTGAGGCGATTCGTTTGTCGAGCGGTCCGGGAAACGGAACCGCCCCGCTCCCTCAGACTCCCCCTCTTTCATTCCGATGAGAGAGGGGGCGGGGGGGTGAGAGAAAGACGAGGGGCAGGGGGGTGAGAGGCAAACCGGGATACAATCCAGCCATGCTCGCCGCCTTCCACCGTTACGCCCGACTGTATCGGGTCTTCGCTCGAAATAACCTGGTGCGGGAGTTGGAGTTTCGCGCCAACTTCTGGGCGAAGGTGATGACCAACATCGGATGGTTGGTGTCGTTCGTCCTGTTCATCGAGATCATATTTACCAACACCGACGCTATCGGCACCTGGAAGAAGGGGGAGGTGTTTCTGCTGTTCGGAACGTTCCTGATGGTGCGCTCCCTGATGGACATCCTGTTCACGCAGAATCTGGGCAAGATCCCCGAACTCGTCCGAATGGGCACGATGGATTTCGTTCTGACGAAACCGGTCCCGTCCCTGTTTTACGTCTCGGCGCGGTACCTTTCCCTCGACGAATTGGGGAGTCTGTTCGGCGCGTTCGGGGTGCTCGGTTACTCGGTCTGGCTCCTGAAACTGGCACCGTCGCCCGCGCAACTCGGCGCGTGGCTGGTGTTGGTCCTTCTCGGGTTGGTCATGCTCTACTCTATCCAACTGTTGATGATGACGCTTTCGTTCTGGCTGATCCGGATCGACAACATCAGCGCACTGACCGACACCGTGGTATTCATCGCCCGCTACCCGCCCGATATTTTCCCGCGACTGCTCGGCTTCTTCATCTCGTACCTGGTCCCGCTCGCGTTCGTCGCCGCCGTCCCCGCGAGTGTGCTACTCGGCAAGCGCGCCATCGGACCGGCGTTGCTTCTTTCATGCGCGATCACGGCGGTATTCCTGATGCTCGCGAACGCCTTCTGGCGATACGCCACCCGCTCCTATACGTCGGCGAGTTCATAAGCGGCGTTATCGACGGTGGTACAATGAATCACACTTCGCAGGAGGCAAACCCGCACATGGCAATCGCATCTTTCCCCCCGAATCGCTCGTACACGGAGCCGGACTATGCCCCTTTCGCGGTAGTCTGGACCCGCGACGATTGCGACCGTTTAGAGGAACTGGGCTTTCTGGACTACCGGTACGAACTTATCAACGGAGTAATCATCCGCAAAATGCCGCAAAACAAACGACATGCCTACTGCGTGACACACGCTATGTCCTGGATTTTAGGAGCGTTCGACCAGGATTATGTGCAAACACAATCTTCGATTCGGGTCGCGACCGCCGAAAATAAGATCAACAAACCGGAGCCGGATTTAGCCTTGCTGAACAAGCCGTTGCTGGACGTTGCGGGAAACCAACCGGGACCGGAGGACATGCGGCTTGCCATCGAAGTCGCCGACTCCACCCGTGATATGGACCTCGGCACGAAAGCCGCGCTGTACGCCCGCGCCGGGGTGCCGGAATACTGGGTCGTCAGTGTTGAGGAGCGGATCGTGTACGTCCACACCGCGCCACAGCCGGACGGTTCGTACACGCGCGTCGAGAAGCGCGACACCGAGATGCTCGCCCCGTCGTTCGCGCCGGACGCGACCGTTTCCGTGTCGGCACTATTACCTCCGGCGTAATGTTACGTCGAAAAAGTCGAGCGTCCGTACCGTCATCGCGCGCAGATCGGGGATATGACCGCCGGGGTAGCGCACCCGTTTTTTCGGCTCCCCGGCGGCGTCGAACAGGGCGTCTGTGCTGGCGGTCGGGACGACGTAATCCTCCGTTCCGGCGAGCAGCAGAAGGGGGCGCGGGGCGAGCCTTCCGATGTAGGTGACGGGGTCCATGTCGCGCAACGTTTTCGTCACTGTGGCGGCGTCGGGCAGGTCTCCCTTTTCGCGACGTTTCAGCGCGAACGGATGACGACTTTCGGCGAGGAGCGTCCCCCAATCCCCACCCGCCGACCAGAGCACTACCGATCCGATCCGCTTTTCCACGCTCGCGAAAACGCCGCCGAAGATGCCGCCGAGCGAGATCCCGACGCACCCGAGACGCCCGGCGTCGATGTCGCTCCGGGACGACAGGTAATCTACGCCGCGTCGCAGGTCCGCGACCGACACCGCCCCGACTCGCCGCGTTTCTTCTAATGAAAGGTCCGAAATCGTGCGCCTGTCGCGCAGTCGCCGCTCGCCGTGTGCCGGGAGGTCAATCGAAAGTGTCGCATAGCCGCGCCGCGCGAACGCGACCGATAGCAACACGGTGTCTTCTTTGCGACTGCTCAGCCCATGAATCAGCACCACTGCCGGGTATTTTTTCGGCGTGCCGCGTCCGTTCCCGGGCACTGTCAACAGCGCGGGAACCGTCGCGTTCTCCGCGCCCCGGTACGTGACCCGAAACGTGCGCGCCCCGGTCGGCGGGTTTTTCACGTCGAAGAACGGTTTCGTTACCGCCGCAAGTGGCGCGGCGGGGTCGTAGGTGACGCCCGCCAGGGTTTCGGCCCGCATGGCAAACTTTGGCGCGGCGATTTTCAGCGCGGCGTCCTCCGCGCGGCTACATCCGGGCGCGGAGAACGCCGCCAGCGCGGTGCCGACAAGCAGGGCGGGTAGATAAGAAATGAAACGGGTAATCATCAGGTAACGTATATACTTGTGGGACACCCCTCTATGTAACCGAAAACCGGCTCGCGTGTCGGTACTATCATAAACGAGCCGTTTCGGCGCGACCCAATCAAACAAACCAAGACTATGAATACAAGGCTTTTGCCCATGAAACGTACTTTCTCAAAACACCATCTCTTCGGCGCGGTTCCCGCCCTGCTCGCCCTGACACTGTCGTTATCGGCGGCGGCACTTGCGGGTCCGCTCGAAGACTCCAGCCGCGCTTATAGGCGCGGCGATTACCCGACGGCGAAGCGGTACGCCGAGGAGGCTATCAACCGGGATCAGCGGGACCCGCGCGCCTATGTCGCGCTCGGGACGATCCTGCGCAAGCAGGGCGACGACGCGGGCGCGAAAGCCGCCTGGGACACCGTGATCCGTCTGGACCCCGGTCTGCGCTCCGTGAAGGACAACGCGGGCTTCCTGCGGGCGTACAAGGCAGTCGGCGGCGATTCGGCGCAAGCGGGTAGCGGCGGCAACACGAACGCTGGCGCGGCGGCACGTGGCAACACCGAGGCGAACGCGATCATCAACGCGCTTGCGAACGGAAGCGTGTATGTGCACCCGGATCTCGCGGGGGAAGTGGATAAGGGGCGCATCGAGTCGGCGGCGAACGCGACCAAACCGACCGTGGTTAAGGTCGTCGTCGTGCCGAAACTCGGTCCGTACCCGTCCCGCGCGGCGTTCGCGGACGATTTGCGCAAGCAGTTGAATCTGGGCGAGGACGGCGCGGTAGTCGTCGCGACGCCGAAGGGCGTTTCCGGCGTTTCGACGCGGCTATCGTCTGCCGAAGTCGAGAAATCGTTCGACACGGCGGGCGTCGGTCCGGCGTTCGCGCGCGGCGGGCTGAACGAAGCCGTGCCGCTCGCGGTGAAGACGTTCGGCGGTGCCGTCACCGCCGACCGGGGCGGCGACGCAAGCCGAGCCGGATGGGTGGGCGTCGGTTTGCTCGGTCTGGTCGGCGGCGGTGTGGGCTTCTTCGCGCTGAAGAAGAAGCGCGAGATGGACGACGCGAAGGAACCGGTGGAGCGGATTCGTCAGGAAGTACTCAAAAACCTGTCGTACGTGGACGGCTACCTGGACTTGCTCCCGGCGGGAGCCGAGGCGGACCGCGCCAAGCAGTTCCGCGCGCAGGCATATGAAAAATACGCCACGGCGAGCGCGACCCTGCAGAGCGCGAAAAAGCCGGAAGAGGTTCGCGCCGTTTACCCGAGGCTGGAACAGGCACTGGCGGAACTTAACCAGTGTCGCTCCGACATCGACCGCGCGACCGGCGGCACGGGCGTCGCGATGGCGATCCCGGAAATCCCGGACCTGTCCACGGACGCGACCCGCGCGAGCCAGTACCGACGGGTAGAGGATCTGCGCAACCAGTCCGAAGCCGACCGGTTGCAACGCGAGGTGGAAAGCATCCCTCAAGACGAGCGCGGCGTGTCGTTCTTCAGCGGTCAGCCGATGCCGAAGAGTGCACTGGTCCCGGTCACTATGGTGATCGACGGTCAGAAACGTACCGTGATGGCGACGCGGGAAGAAGCGGAGCAGATCAAGCGCGGCGAGACACCCAACGTCCGTGCGTTCGACGACGGGCGCGGCAACTACGTGCCTTGGTACGAGCACCGTGGGTATGACCCGTACCAGAGTTATTACGGCGGCTGGGGCATGGGCGGCGGCGGTCTCGGAACGTTCGTAAACCTGATGCTTCTTTCGCACATGTTCAGCGGCGGCGGCATTTTCGGCGGCTACGGCGGGTGGGGCGGCTGGGGCTACGGAATGGGCTATGGCGGGTGGGGCGGCGGCTACGGCGGACCGATGGTCGTGAATAACAACTACGGTGACGGTTACGGTAACGGCGGCGGCGGCGGCTTCTTCGGCGGGAGCGACGGTTCGCAGTACGATGCCACGCCCGACCACAGCGGCGGCACCGACTTCTTCGGGCAGGGCGGCTACAGCGAGCAATCGTCTGACGGCGGATTCGGATTCGGGGACTCCGGCGGCGACAGCGGGTTCGGCGACTTCGGGGGAGACTCGGGCGGCGACTTCGGCGGAGGAGACTTCGGCGGGGGCGGCGACTGGTAGTCCAGTAAGGACGCAGGAGAAAGCGGCGGGTCGTTTACGACCCGCCGCTTTTTTTCGTCGGTTAGTAAGCCCCCCAACCCCCAATTCTGGGGGTTGGGGGGCTTAACGTCCGCTTAATGCCCGTCGATTTTCCCGGTCGGCGGCGTGATGGACTCGACCGGTCCGACGCTCCTGCGCGGATTCTCGGTCAGTGAGCGGTACGTCTCGCTGCCGTCCGTCGAATAGTTTACGTCATTGCGGTGGAGTTGAACGGCGTAGGCGGCGCGGTTTTCATTCGCGGTGTTCGGTCCCGAACCGTGTACGGTCAGCCGCGAGAGTGCGACGCAGTCGCCGGGGTTCATCAGGACCGAGACGAAATCGGTCGGCTCGAATATCACCTTTTGTGCTGGTCGCCATCGCCGGATAGCAGGCTCGGCAACGTCCCCGCTACGTACGACCGGGGGGACGATTTCCAGGCAACCGTTCTCCTTTCGAGAGGTCGCACCAGTGATCGGCGCGAACGCGAGACACGGGACATTCAGTTATTCGGTACGGGAAAGTGGCATCGCGTCGGCGGGAGGAAGTTGCTCCGATGAAACCGGCCCGGGGGGTGGATCAACGCTTGCCGCACGGGCGAGGAGGAGCATTCGGCTTTTCTTATAGAGCGAACCCGCCCCGATCATGGCAAGCACTCCGGCGGTCAGACACAGACGCAGGAACCCGTTACTCACACTCATGCCCTGGATTTTCGAGCACTCCGGGTAATTGGGGAGATATATCACCGTGACTGAGTCACCCGGTCTGAAGCCACTACTACGCCCCATCGTCGCACCGGTGTATGTCTTTTCGTTCAAAGAAAAAGTGTACGACATCGGTTCGTTGATTTGAACCACTTGAGCCTGGATGCCTTTTCCGAAACAGACCAGCGCGAAATCTTCGACGAAGTATCGCACACTGAAAGTCAGGGTAGGTATTGCGATCAGCAGACAAAGTACGATGAAGAACGTGCTGTGCTTGATCTCAGTTTCCCGGTAAAGTTTGTTCCATCCGATTACTATATCTCTGGTGGTCGTGTCCAAAGGTTTCTCTTCGCTTTGTTCATTCATACGGAACCGTCTCCTCGTTTTAGTTCTTCTTCTGCGTTGTGTTCTCCTGTTCTACAGATTTTTTCCACAAGTTTGCTGAATCGTGTCAAGGTTGTACGCTTCGCGGCACTACTCGCCCGGCGCGGAAAAATCGTGTAGAATGAGCGAAGCGGGTTTGTGCATTTCGGCACAAACTTCCGCTCCCGATTTTTTTCTAAGGATAATTCACCGATGGCTACGATGCGTCAGATACGCTCCCGTATCAAGACCGCGAAAAACATTCAGCAGATTACGAAGGCGATGAAGATGGTCGCCGCCGCGCGTCTCAAGCGGGCACAGGACCGGGTGCAATCCGCCCGCCCGTACTCCGAGAAGATGCGCGAGATGATGGGGTCGCTCGGGCGCGCGCTCGCAGGCGGTTCCGTCACCAACCCCCTTCTGGAAGTGCGCGAACCGGCACAGCGCGCCGGGTTCCTGATCATCTCGGCGGACCGGGGGCTGTGCGGCTCGTACAGCACCAACCTGCTCAAAAAAGCCACCGAGGTTGTCAAACCGTTTGCTCCCGAGGAAACCAGTGTGCTTCTGGTCGGGCGCAAGGGGCAGGTGTTTTTCCGCCGCCGAGCGAACCCGATTGTGGGCGAGTTTACTCTGAATATGACCGCCGTTACCTTTGCGGATGCTCAGACCATCGGGCGGCAGGTGCGCCAGATGTACGTCAGCGGCGAAATTGACGTGCTGTATCTGGTCTACACCCGGTTCCTGTCCGCGCTGACGCAGAAGCCAACCACGGTTCAACTCCTGCCCATCGTGGCGGAAGACGCGCTCGCGGCAACCGAACTGCCGACCGGTGGCGAGGAGTATCTGTACGAGCCGGACGCCGAGGGGATTCTGGGGCGGCTCCTGCCGCGCTACGTGGACACGGTGATCTATCAGGCGATGGCGGAATCGGTCGCCAGTGAGCACGGCGCGCGGATGACGGCGATGAGCAGCGCGACCGACAACGCGAAGAAGATGATCTCGAATCTGACGCTGTCGCTCAACCGCGCGCGGCAGGCGAAGATCACGACCGAACTGACCGAAATCGTTTCCGGGGCGGACGCGCTCAAGTAGCCGGGTTGCGGGGACGGACCGCACGTGTTATACTGCCCGATGGCGTCCCCCGGGACGCCATCGGATTTTCAGAACGGGATACGCATGGACGAGGGAAGTGAGCAAGGCGAAGGCGCGGCGGAAGTCGTGCAGGACAAGATGAGCGAATACCGCATCCTTGTCGCGCCGGTAGAGCAGGCGATCAAGGAACTCCAGCACGCGCGCGGGATGCTCCGCGCCCGTGCGGAAAGCGAGATACATGCTATCGCACCCGCACTCGCCGCTCTGTCGGAAGCGTTACAAATATCGACGCTCGACTTGCTGTTGGCGACCGACCGGCAGGCGTTCCTGCGCGACGCGTTCGCCCTGTCGGGCGTGTCGCCGGACGCGGTCCGGGAAAAAGTGTTGGCGGCGTCGAGTGGAAGCACGGAAATGCTGGGACTGCTCCCCGCCGAAGAACGAGGTTAGTAAAGCATGGCACAAAAACCAAGTAACTTACCGCTGATCGTCGTCGCTATCGCCGCCGCCGGGTTGCTGATCGGGGTGAACGCGATGCAGAACAACAGCGACCCACTGATCCGCGAAAAGAAAGCGAAAGAGGCGGAACGAGAAGCCGCGAAGAAACAGGCGGAACAGCAGAAAAATACCCCGCCGCAGACCCCGGGGTCCGCGTCGGTCCCCGGCGCGAACGACGTGGCGACGTGGGGGGCGGAAAAAACGTTCGGGACACCCGGCGGTAAACCGTCGGTGACAGTCGCCTGGGAGTGGACTCCTGCCGTGCAGGGGGACTCCTCCTCGGTCTATACTGCCGTGGAAGCGGTGAAAAAAGCGTACCAGGGTGCCGCTATCCGCGCAATCAATTTAGACGCCAAGCCGGGCACAATAAAGCCCGGCATCTCGGTTGAAGGTTCCCTGCGGGAGCCGACCGCCGCCGACGGAAC
Organism: Armatimonadota bacterium; assembly: GCA_043763605.1. GTDB lineage: Bacteria > Armatimonadota > Armatimonadia > Armatimonadales > Armatimonadaceae > JACMIU01. The sequence goes on from JAYULM010000397.1 coordinate 34,634, forward strand.
ATTCCCGCAGGAAGGCAAAATCATCGCGTCTTTGCGTGGCGCGGTGGGAGCCAAATAATTCGAATTGTAAGGAAATTGTAAACAGTGCCTAATATCAAATCCGTTAAAAAAGACGTTCTCCGATCCCGCATCAATAATCTGCGCAACCGCGCGGCGAAATCCACGATGCGAACATTCATCAAAAAAGCGAACACCGCGATTGCCACGGGCGATGCGGAAGCGATTACCCCGGCGATCACCAAAGTCGTCAGCGTACTGGACAAGACCGCGAAGCGCGGCATCATTCACAAGAACGCCGCCGCCCGCCGCAAGTCCCGACTGATGCGCCGCGCCAACGCCGCCGCGACACCTGCCGCTTAGTTTTAGTTTTGAACCGCCAAGACGCCAAGTTCGCCAAGAACGGAGAA
>JAYULM010000398.1:0-34928 GCA_043763605.1 Armatimonadota bacterium
GGGTTTTTCACGGCGTGAAAAACCCGGACCGCCAAATTCGCGGGAAAACAGCAAGGGCTAACTCGAATCGCGCGAAGCCTGACGTTGAAACAGCACCGCAGGTACAACGATCCAACGTCCGGTTGGCGCCGTCCGCGTAGGACAGAAAAAAGGGAAGAAAAAGATTGGCATTGGGTACACTACGGCACAAATGAACTTTGTGTTCTTGGTGGTTTGTAGTGGTGTGTGGTTGGAATAACTTCTGGAGGTGGCGGCTTGGAAATCAGTTTTATCGGATTGGGGCGAATGGGCGGCAACATGGCGGTCCGGCTCGCGGAGCGCGGGCACACCGTTTACGGCGCGGACCCCTCCGCACAGACGCGCGAACTGGTCGAGGGACAGGGAATCGCCGCTACCGTCGCGGCGGCGGGAGAACTCGCTGGACTATATAAATCCGGTCCGCGCGTCTTCTGGCTCATGGTCCCCGCCGGTCCGATCACCGACGGCGCGATCACCGAGATCGCCGCTACCGCGAAGCCCGGCGACATCATTGTAGACGGCGGCAACGCTAACTACAAAGACACCTTGCGCCGTGCGAAAGAGTTGGAAGCGCATGGGGTGCATTACGCCGACTGCGGTACTTCGGGCGGCGTCTGGGGGTTGAAAAACGGCTACTGTTTGATGGTCGGTGCCGCACCCGAAGCGTTCGCCGCGCTCGAACCCGCGCTCAAAGACCTGGCGACCGACGGCGGCTACGCCCATGTGGGACCGGTCGGCGCGGGGCACTTCACCAAGATGGTGCATAACGGCATCGAGTACGGCTTGTTACAGGCGTATGCCGAGGGGTTCGAGTTGCTCCATTCGGCGAAAGAGTTCGATCTGGATTTGGCGAAAGTCACCGCGCTCTGGAACAAAGGCTCCGTGGTGCGGTCGTGGCTCCTCGAACTCGCCGAGCGCGCTTTTACGACCGAAGGGCAGGAGTTCGAGGGCATCGCGGACGACATCGCCGACAACGGCACCGGACGGTGGACGGTGGAAGAATCGGTGGACCGCGCCGTGCCGCTCCCGGTGATCACGCTCGCGTTGCAGATGCGCTTCCGCTCCCGACAGGACGAATCATATCAGGGTCAGTTTATCGCCGCGCTCCGCAACCAGTTCGGTGGGCACGCGACCACGGCGGCGAAACAGGAAGCCGCCACACCCGGCGCGACCGTGCCGAGCGGCGGCACGAAGGATTTGTAGCCTCCGCTCACGCCGAAAGTCGGGCGAATCGTATCACATCTGCGCAGTTATTGTGCCGGAAGCCAATTCCGTTCGGGGTGCCGGATTCTGGGCAGGTGTCTTTCCGATGCCCTCCCGACGAGCGGTATACTACGGAATAGTTCACGGCGTGAAAGGAAAACAGCCCGATGCCCAGTCCGTTCCCCGGCATGGACCCGTATTTGGAAAGCCCCCGCTTCTGGCGCGGCATTCACTACTCGTTGATGCATTTGTTCATGACAGAGTTGAACGCGCACTTGCCGCCGCAGTTCGTGGCAACGCTGGAGGAGCGGATGTACCTGTCGCTCCCGGACGGCGTTTACCCGGACGTGGCACTGATTTACCAGACGAAGCCGCGCCCCGTGTTGGAGGGACGTGGGGGCGCGGTTGCCGTCGCTCCCGACACGGCGACAGCGTTTCAGTTCATGGACGAGGAAGTTTACGAGCCGTATATCGAGGTGCGAACCGCCGACCGAAACGAGAAAGTCGTCGCGGTGGTGGAGTTGATCAGCCCGAAAAACAAGAGCCGCGAGTCGAACTGGCGCGACGCTTACCTGCGCAAGCGCGACGGCTTTTTCCGTAGCCCGACGCACTTTCTGGAGATCGACCTGCTTCGTTCCGGGGCGCACACGCTCGCGGTTCCCCGCGAAAACATGGACGGACGCTTCGGCGACGACTGGCGGTACGCGGCGTGTCTGCGCCGGTGGGACGCCGACCGTACGATTGAAGCGTGGGCGGTTTCGATGCGGGAGCGGTTGCCCCGCGTGAGTGTGCCGCTGACCGCCGACTTCCCCGACGCGGTAATCGATCTGCAAGCCGCGTTGACGACGATGTATGCCAACAGCGGTTTCGACCGACGCGTAGACTACACCAAGCCGCCCATCCCCACCCTCACCCCCGATGAGGCGACCTGGGCAGACGCGCTACTCACGGAGCGGGGGCTGCGTTCGTAGAATTACCGTATAGCCACCTACAGGTAAGTCATGCTTCGTCGTCGTTGCCGGAAGTAGTGTCCCCCCCGTTGCCGTGCTTCAGCCCAGCACCGCTTGAATTTGCTCGTTCGCACAAAAATTTCGTGGCAGTTCTACTGCGCGATACTCAGAAACGCGGGCACGGCGGCGATAGTTGGCACGAGGTGCGTGTGGTACGTTTCCTCTAACTCGTCGCTGTTCGCCCCCGCGACTCCGATCACCCAGCCGCACCCCGCCGCCGCGCCCTGGCGCAGGTCAATCGGGCTGGACCCGATCCGGGCGACGGCGCGGGCTTCGGGGACGCGGGTCAGTTCCATCGCGCGATAGATCGCGTCCGGGGCGGGACGACCGAGCGGGACTTCGTCACTACCGACCACTGCGTCGATCAGCCCGGAATCCGCCCACCCAAGCCGCTCTATGAGGGCGTCGGCGAGCGGGCGCGGCGAACTCGTGTCAAGCGCGATCTTCACGCCCTCTTCCCGCAGGGCGCGGAACGTAGCGGTCGCGCCGGGAACCTCGCGCACGTCGAGGTGCGACTGGTAGCAGGCGAGCAGCCGACGGAAATAATCCGCGTGGATGCGGGTGATCAGCGCGTTGCCGTCATAGTCGTCGTTGCCGCGTTCCGCTGCCTCTTGCGGCGTGTACTCGATCAGAAGCCGGATCGCCGACGGCTTCGCGACCCCCATCAGTGCCGCCAGCGGCGCACCCGGCGTCACCGGAACCCCGGCAGATTCCAGCGATTCGCCGAGGCAACGCCCAACCGCGTTCCCATCCGCGATGGTGGTTCCGATCATATCGAACACTGCCAGCCGAGCGTACATCATACCGATTGTCCTCCCATAACTCGTGCCAGTATACCCGCTTTGTTTTCCGGGAGTGCCGCCGTGCCGCTCTGCAAAATTTATTTGAAGCAGGCGGATTTTGGTGCGGTCCAACCAGCCGTCGGGCAATAAACCGGGAGATCGCGACCCGTTTCCTCCGACGTACTACCGCCGCCGCTACTTTCGAATCGAGTGAAAAGTCGGCGCGCACATGTGAATGGAGTTTCAATACAGATGACGGCACAAAAAACGCAACCGACTTCCGCCCTCAACGCGGACAATTTCGCCTCGGACTCCGAGCGAAAACAAAACCGACGCCTGATGATCGCCTCCAGCATTTCGGTGGCGGTCAACCTGATGTTCCTGATCGGTGCCGCACGGGGCATGGAGGAAAGCCCGTTTCGGATGACGCCGGACGTTCGCAACGCCGCCCCGGAAAAGCGGGACAGGGATTCCGACGCCTTTATCCGAATAGAAGTCCGAATCGCCCCGACGCCTGCACCGGCGGCGACGCCCACCCCGCCAAAAGTAGCGCGGGTCGAGCCAGAAAACCCAGAGCCAAAGCCGCGACAAACCCCGCCCCCGACCCGACCAGTGGAGCGTGTTCCGTTGCCGCGAATCGAGCCGACGCCGCGTGTGGTCACTCAACCCACCTCGCCGGTGCCGATCCCGCCAGACGTGCGAGAAATCCCGGACGACGAGCCGATCACGACTCCGATCAAGCCGGTCGAGGAGCCGTTAGCCAATGCCCCGGAGGAAGCTCCGGAGTCGGTACAAGCCCGCGCCGTCCGTGTGATCGAAACGACAGCGGGTGGACGGATGACCGGCGCGTCGGTGGCGACGAGCGCGGTACCGGCGGCGCGCGGTGCTGTATCGGTCGGAAGCGACGCCCGCCCCGTTGCACCGTCCGTCGCCGACGGCACCATCTCGCTCACGACGGTGGCGCGGACTTTCCGGGCGAATGTCACTGAGGGGGTTGCGGATGCGGCGGATAACCTGCCCGCGCCGCAATCCGAAGCGGGAGGTGCGAACAGCGCGATGGTCGCTATCCGCGTTCGGGGTATCGGGAAGGACAGCAACACCCCTGGCAGTGTTGCGCCACGCGTTTCCGGTCCGGGCGGGGCGGTTGGTGATGGCGGCAACGATTCCGCGAAGATACGCGGCGCGGGCGGTGCCCCGGACTTGTCCGGAATCGACCGGACCGGTATTCGCCCGGTTGTGCGCCCCGTCAGCGGCGGCGGCAGTCCGGTAGCCAACCGTCCTTCGGGCATCGATGCCGGTAGCGGGTCGGACACCCGAGCGGGACTAATCAAGAACGTCGGGAACGGAAAGGATGCCGACATCACGGGGACCGGTACCGCGACAAGCACCGGGCGTGCAACCATCGCTATCGAAGCAGGCGGCGGCGGGGCGGACATCATTTCCTCCAAGCCCCGTTTCCGCGACGGCAACAACGACATGATCCAGATAGACCGCGACAAAGCCCTCCGGACCACCCGCCCCGTTTCCGCGCCACGGACGGAAAGACTTTCGGACAAGATCGACAAGCAGAACGTCGAATCGCTTGTCGCGGCGTCGGTTCTTTCCCGAAAACGCCCCGTGCTCACGGAGGATATGAAGGCGACCAACCCGCGCAAGGTCACGGCGGAGTTTACGGTCGGGGCGGACGGTTCCGCATCGTACCGGATCGTCGCCTCGTCCGGCAACGCGGAGGTAGACGCGGCGGTCCTGAAGGCTTGCGCGGCGTACAGATGGCGCGCCGCGAGCAAGGGCGGTGTGCCGGTCCCCTCCAGCCAGCGGGTGACGTTCGACCCCGGCGAATAGAATGCGGGACCAGCGGCGACGGGGAATCGATCCGCCGTCGCCATCGCCCGGTTTAAGTGTTAGGAGTTAGGCGGTTTCGTTTTTCTCTCACCCCCCAACCCCCTCTCTCATCGGAATGAAAGAGGGGGAGTCCGGGAAGGTTCGTCACCGCGATCCCTAACCACCCGGAAAGCGGAACCGCCTAACTCCTAACCTAAGTAGCCGAACAGAAATACGTTAGACTATCCTGAGCCAGTTTCATTCCGCCGTCACTCTTGAAACGCTCCGAATATAGCGCATATATAGTCGAACGTATTTCTGTTCGACTACTTAGGTTATTTACGTTTCAATATTACCGGTTTCACGTGCCATATTTCGCCGCGTTGGGGGTTGTGAGAAACAGAGGGTACTACGGCGCTTCCCTATCGTACACACTCGACATCGTTTAGCCCCATGAACGCGGTGAGTTCGCGCTCGTGTGGCGGCAGGGCATGGTCGTGCTCATATTTCGGCGCGGCAAGTTCGGCTTGTGCATCGTCTATCCGGCGACGTTCGGCGGCAGGCAGGGCAAGCATCTCGCGGGCGTATAATGGAGGCGCGTCGGCGTCGCGGCGCGGCTTGTCATTTGGGCGTAGCCATGTGCGCGCATCGGTTCGGGCATGGTTCGTTTCTCCTTTTACATCTTATTGGAACTACAGTAGGAAACGCACGGCACATACCCAATACCCCTACTTACTTTAGTTTCCAGTAAGTGACAGTTTTCCATTTTGCCTCTTTTGCCTTCTGTGTGCCATCACGCCCAGAGGCAAATGTTCAAATACCGAGCGTTTCGACCGAATCCGCCCCAACATTTTATCCACTCTGCCGCGAAAATCCGGCAAACTGCGTAATTCGTCCATGATTCCCCCCATGTCCGGCAAGGAAGCATTCGACAAAGCGCGGCGGAAACGTCCTGGTGTCGGCTTGGGATTCTTATCCCAAAAGCCCGTCGCTGTCGCTTCGCTCGTCGCGGACAAATATAAGCATACAGACGCCGCCAGCAAGCACATCTCCGGCAATCGGTAGCGCGATTCCTCGCCATGAACGAACGAGCGATGCCCGCCAAGCAGTTGCTTGCCCGTTTGCGGGAGTTGCTCGATCTTCCAACGGGAGCGGTATAATAAAAAGATAGTCTCCGCCGACTCCGACAAATCCGTCAGTAAGAGCCACGGATTCTTATACTTCGGGTCACGAATGACGACACAACGGAATGACGAAATGGCGGAGCCATTTGCGCGAGCACGAAGTGCCTCCCGGTATCACCAAATCATCGAACCACAGTGCCGTCAGTGTTCTTCCTTGATAAACGAACGATTTTTCCCGGTTCGCGTCGGTCGCTGCTATCACCTTGTCTCTGTAGGTACGCGCTAACGGGCGAACGATCCGCCCTTGCGCGGGCTTCCTCCCCCGCCCCGTCGTCTCGGGAATATCTTTCCCCCGTGCCGTGAAGTCAACCGCCCCGCGGATCACGAAGTGGGTGATGTTTTCCTGCTCGATGTGGCTTATCTTGACTTGACGATCCGCGACCAGCACGTCCCTCTCTCGCATCGAGCCGCGCACCCTGCTCAATAACGGTCGCGTCGCCCCCTCGCGTATCAACCCGCACAGCACCGGAATACGCCGACTCCCGACCACAAGGCAACGAGCCATCATCCCAAGTTCGATAGCCGGCAAGGCTTTCCCGGCGGCACTCGCGAAATGCCTGGAGAAACACCCCCTGAGATGGGGGCGATAGAAGCGGGTACCCTCTGGGTGCCAATCTATCAGGAGCGGACTCCATTCGCCTATCATTAAGCAGCCCGACTTGCGTTCGCGCCGAATCAGGAGCGCGAGGCGTTCCAAGAGACGGGACATCTCGATTCTGCCGCCGCGCAAAGCCGCCTCGGCACGGCGACTCTGTTCGCCGCTTAACCCCGCCTCACTCAGGGCAGGGAATATCGCGCCGCGACTGCTCAGCAGTTTCCCAGCGAGAATTGTCCAAAGCAGATGGGCGATGCCCTGGTTGGTTCCAATAGGTAGAAAGGCGACAAGTCGGGCAAGGAAAAGATAAGTTCGGTAAACTGGTTCAGGGCGCGAAAGGTATTTCGCATATGGGTAGGGTTGACCAAGGTGTGTGGTAACCCTTTGTACGGCTTCTACCTGTGTCTTGCAAAAACCTTCACTTACCGGAAACTAAAGTTAGACAGTTGTAGAGAGAAACCCGCGTACAAACAAACCAGCGCCGCCACCCGACACATTACTCCCCCTCTCCCTTCGGAAGGAGAGGGGGCAGGGGGGTGACGGCTTCTCCCGCTTCTGTCCCGTTTCTGCCTCTTTCTACTTCCCCGCTGCATGCGCCGGGGGAGTGGTCGGTTGCGGGATGTCCGACGGGATCGGCGTGTCCAGCGCGACTTGAGCCTGATTGCCCGCCGCTTTCTCGCTCTTCGGACCCGCCTTGACCTTCACCTGCGTCACCGTCACCGCCTTTTCCAGCGCGAACGCCATCACCTCGTCCACGGTTTTCGCGAACTGGAACGTCATCCCCTCGCGCAGTTCCGCCGGAATATCCTCTTCCAGATCCTTGCGGTTGCGGTCCGGCAGAATCACGGTCGTGATCCCCGCCCGCTTCGCCGCCAAGACCTTTTCCTTGATACCCCCGACCGGAAGCACACGCCCGGTGAGCGTCACCTCGCCCGTCATTGCCAGCCGCGACTTGACGGGACGCCCCGACAGGAGCGAGGTCATCGCCGTGGTCATCGTCACGCCCGCCGACGGTCCGTCTTTCGGAATCGCGCCCGCCGGGACATGGACATGAATCTCGGTGTCGTTCCAGAACTTCGGGTCGATCCCGAAATCCGCCGCGTGTGACCGCACATACGACAGCGCGGTTTTCGCCGACTCCTGCATCACGTTTCCGAGTTGCCCCGTCAGTTGCAGATTCTTGCCGCCGTCCATCTTCTGCGCCTCGATAAAGATAACGTCCCCACCGACCGGCGTCCAGACCAGACCGGTCACGACCCCCGGGATGCCGGTGCGCTCCTCGATCTCCTCGTACTCGTAGCGCGGGGCACCGAGATATTCGCCGACTTTCGCGGCGTCTATCGTCATCTCCTCTGCCCGCCCTTCGGCGAACGCCCGCGTCACTTTACGCATCACGGAAGCGATCTCGCGCTCCAGATTCCGGACGCCCGCCTCGCGGGTGTAGCCGCGAACCAGCGTCGTCAAACCCGCGTCGGTGAACTGCACCTTCTCCGGGTCCAACCCGTGCTCGTCCAACTGCTTCGACACTAAATGCTGACGCGCAATCGCGACCTTCTCCTGCTCGGTATAGCCCGCGATCTCGATGATCTCCATGCGGTCGCGGAGCGGTCCCGAGATATTCTCCAGGTTGTTCGCGGTGCAGACGAACAGCACTTTCGACAGGTCGAACGGAACGTCCATGTAGTTGTCACGGAACGTGTGGTTCTGCTCCGGGTCCAGCACTTCGAGTAGCGCGGACGACGGGTCGCCTCGGTAATCCGACGACACCTTGTCGATCTCATCCAGCATGAAAAGCGGGTTGTTCGTTTCCGCGCGCTTCAAATTCTGGATGATCTGCCCCGGCATCGCGCCGATATAGGTGCGTCGGTGTCCGCGAATTTCGGCTTCGTCCCGCAAACCGCCGAGCGAGATGCGGTGGAACTTCTTGCCCAGTGCGCGCGCTATCGAGCGACCGAGCGACGTTTTACCGACCCCTGGAGGTCCGGACAGACACAGGATCGGCTGACGCGTCGTGCCTTCCTTCTTGAACTTACGCACCGAAAGGTACTCTAAAATCCGGTCCTTGACCTTCTCCAGCCCGTGATGGTCTTCGTCCAACACGCGCTTGACTTCGGCGATGTCCAGGTTATCCTCGCTCGACTTGATCCAGGGCAGACTCGCCATCAGATCAATGTATGTACGGGACACCGTGTACTCGGGCGCACCGGGCGACATCCGTTGCAGTCGGTCCAACTCGCGGTCGGCTTCCTTGCGCGCCTCCTCCGGCATCCCGGACTCCTCTACTTTTTTCTTGAGTTCCTCGATCTCCTGACCACGCTCGTCGCCTTCGCCCAACTCCTTCTGGATCGCCTTGAGTTGCTCGCGCAGGTAGTAGTCACGTTGCGCCTTGCCCATCTCGCCCGCGACCTGGTTCTGCAGGCTCGCGCCCAGTTCCAGCACCTGCGCCTCCCGGGTGAAGAACGCCAGCAACTTGCTCATGCGCTCCTTGACGTTCAGTGCCTCCAACACCTCGATCTTGTCCGCCGTCGAAAGCCGCCCGACATGCGCCGCCATCAGGTCGGTCGCCACGCTCGGCTGGTCGATCCCGGTGATGTTTTTGAGTTCGTCGGGCATGTCCTGCGACAGGTCCACGATCTTGGTGAACAGCCCGGAAAGTTGCCGCTTCAACGCCTCAATCTCGACCGAGTCGTCGGCGACGTTTTCATCTTCGAGCAGTTGAATCTTCGCAGTCATATACGGCTCGGTGCCGGTCATTTCCACGACCTTGAAGCGTTGCAACCCCTGCACAATCAGTCGGGTGGCGTCCTGCCCCTTGCCCATCATGCGGATCGCGACCGCGACGCCCATCGGGTAGATGTCCGCCGGACCCGGCGTTTCGGTAGTCGGGTCGCGTTGCGTCACCATGCCGATGATCCGGTTGCCGCCGACCACGGAATCGTCGATCAGTTTGATGAACTGCTCCCGCCCGACCGCTATCGGCGCGACCAGCATCGGGAAAACCACCGCGTCCCGGAGCGGGAGCAGGTTCAGTTCGTCGGGGATATTGATGTTGTCGTTTCCCTCGCTCTGATTGATCTGCTCTATGATGTTCTCCGCCCCCCCATCAATATCGCTACCGCTCGCCTCGACACTCGCCGAAGTAGCGGACTGCTCGTTGGTTTCATTTTCGTTATTCATAAGTTCTCCTTGTAGTGGTCAGTGAGCAGTGTACAGTGGCCAGTGTCGCCTGTGGAGTAACCGTGCGTTCGACACCGGTATCCCCGCTATCCACTGTACACTGCTCACTGACCACTACCGATACTAACCCGCCTGAACCTCAATCGGAATCGTCCGCGCCGGTACCGTGCGGGCGCGGCGCGGGAGGGTGATCGTTAAGAAACCCTCTTTTAATGTCGCGCCGATCTCGTCTCGCTCGGTCTCGAAATCGCCGGGTACGGTGAACGTTCGCTCGAACGGTCCGAAGTATATTTCCAACTGGTGACATCCCGTGCGCAGGGAGCGTTCCTCGGCACCCTCGGAGCGTACTCCCGCAACGGTCAGCCGCCGCCCGTCTGCGGAAAGAGAAACCTGGATGTTTTCCGCCGTCACTCCGGCGAGTTCCATCTTGATAACGATACCTGCACCCGTTTCGTGTACATCTGCTCCCGGTTGCCAGAAGCGGTTCGGCATCTCTAAAAACCCGAACGCTTCCTCGGTAAAGCGGTGCATGTCGTAGTCCATTTGCCGCATAAGGTCTCTATAATCGCGCCACGCCATCTTGTTTTCGCTCCTCGATTGGGGCGAAGGGCGCGGTACATACCGCGCCCCTCGTTTAATATATACTCAAAAACTTGTTGAGCGTTCCACGCTCACATTATATCACGAATTATTTTCTTATCCGGTCTTGATCCGGCATATTTCGGGACATACTACCATACCCGAAATCGGGCGGTAGCAGGATTTTTTTCGGTTCCGGTCCCGCCCCCTTCACTCCGTGCCCGGCGGCGTTATGCGCCTGCCGCGTCGGTTCCGGGAGCCGATAGCCGCGCAAACATCCATGGACCAGTCGTACCGCTGTGGGGAGCGAGACACGGTGTCCGAGAGAGATAATCAGTGGCTTGGTGCGCTTTTTCGCGCGCAGGGCTGTCCCGATGATTTCGCCGCGATGCACGAGCGGTTCCGCACTGCCCGGTTCCTCGCCGAGCGGTTCGTGTTTGCCGCATAGGACGGATTTGGCGACCCCGATAGCCGGGATGCCGGTATGCACACCGACGAAACAGGCGATGCCGAAGCGGCGCGGGTGTGCCCGCCCCTGCCCGTCGATCATGATTAGATCGGGCGGCGCGGAAAGTTTCGCCAGCGCGGCTAAGACGAGCGGTATTTCGCGGAATGCCAGCAAGCCGGGAATGTAGGGGAACGTGATCGGCACGGACGCGGTCACGGTTTCCACGGGTAGGAGTTCGGGGAACGACAGCACGACGATTGCCGCCCGCCCCTCATCCGCGAGCGATACGTCGATCCCGGCGATGGTGCGCAGGGAAGACGCCTCGAAGTCGTCGCGGTCGATCACCCGCGCGGCTAATTCGCGTTGCAGGGCGACGGCTTCGGCGGGCGTGATGTCGGGGGGAAAAGGCGGCGTATGCATACATCCCTGTACCCGTTCGCGCCGCTTATTGCACCATCGACTTTAGCCACACAATATCTGGCGATTGTCCCTCCTGTTTCAGGAACCCGGAAATGCAAGCCGACGCCCCCGCTTTCGCCGCCGATGCACTAAATCACACGGCAAACGGGCTTTCGTCGGGTATAGTGCTGGGTGTCGGCGTCATCACGGGGCGTGGTTTCGCCGTCGTGGAAGCCAACCCCGCATGGGCAAGAGGGTTTGTATGGCTGCGACGAGGCAGTCACGGTCTCCGTAGTCGCCGCTTCCGGGCGTTCACGCGACGCTTTGAGCGAGAGCACGACGCGCATCCCGCCTACCCTGCCACCATTAATCGAACCGTAAAAAAGGAAAAGAAGTATGCGAAATCGGATCGTCGGCGTTGTCGCCGCAATGATTATTCCCGCCGCCGCAGTCCCGGCGGCACCCGTCCAGACTGCCGCCGTTGCCGGGGCGCAGGAAATAGTCCCGGGTACGGCTACCGGGCAACTCGTTATCGGCGACCAGACATTCCCACTGGTCCACGCGTATGTGCTCGCGGTAGACGACGTGGAAAACAGCCGTGGCAACGGTCCGCAAAAGAGCATCTCGATTTTGATCACCGACGCGCCGGTCGCGGAGAAGAATCGATTCGACTATTTTACTCTGGTGTCCGCCGCCCGCGAGAAACAGTTGCGCGCCGTGCAACTCCAGTATGATCCGAAAACAAAACGGATTTACGAAGTGACTATTTTTGCCATCCGGGCGGGCAAGAACGAGCCGCCACAAAATGTCAGCCTTTCTGGCGCGGAAGGCAAATATCCCATCGAATCGTTTTCACTTACGGGCGGCATCGCATCCGGGACCGCACGAATGACCGAACCCGGCGAAATGCTCACCTTCGAGGTAGATAGCCCGGACGCCCCGCCGCGTCCCTACACGTACACGACCACATTCCGCGCCGTCGTCGAGAATATGCCCCCGGTGACGGCGATCCTCACCGGCAAGGCGGCGGACGCAAGCCCGCAGGTCGCGCTCGCCAAACGGTTTTTCGCCGCGTGTCACACCGGAAACATCGCCGAAATACGCCGCCTCAGCCTGCCGAACCCGCAGGTTGAGAAGATGATCACGGAGCAAGGGATCGCGAAAGTGAAAGAAATGATCAAACAGTTCGCTCCGACCCCCGCCGAGTTCGCCAAAATGAAGAAAAAAGTGATCGTGCGCGGCGACTCGGCAACGTTGATCGCCGGGGACACGAAATCACCGAGCGGGGAGTTACGTACCAAAGCGATACGCATGAACGGAAAATGGGTATTATCAAAGTGATTCAGATATGTGATCGTCACTAAACTACGACAAAGAACGTTTGCTCTGCGGTCTGTTCGTGCAGGGTTTCGTCCTGGATCGGGCGAAATAATTGTAGAGACAGCCGTCAGACAAGGAAAGCATTTATCCCATGAATTGGAAAGCATTGGGCGGTATCACTGCCGCGATTGTTTCTGTTGCCACCCCTACCTGGGCGCAGGATGTTGCCGATGTGCGCTTCGGCTCTACGCCGCCGATGAAGATCGTCGCCCCCAAAGGATTGAGTGCGGGTGCCTACGCCTCTCTCCTGAACGAGTCGTACACGACCATCCTGACATCCAACGCCCCGCTGAACCGCTATATCCGTGCATCCGATGTGGTGGTGCTGTGCCCCCCGGCGACTACGGCGGTGGTGAGCGGCAAGCGACCGACTACCTCGACCACGGCGGGCAAGGGCGGCAAATCGTCCACGCCGATCCCGGTAGAGTCCAAACTCTCGCCGACCGGGACGTACATCATCTACGTGATGGGACGTCGCTTCGTCACGGTGACGCCGGAGATGGCGAAAGCGAACGGCACGGCTTCGTCGGGCGTATTCGCGGCGCGCCTCGCCCGCCGCTACATGCAGAGTTTCCCGCGCGAGTGCTTCCGCCCGCCGTCGTTACCCGCTCTGACTAACATCCCCGCGAACCCGCCGCTCCGACTGACCACGAATCTGGAACAGGCTGTCCCACCCGACGTAACGGGGCGCGTTTATATGCTCGGCAAGGCGTTGTTCAGCACCGCGACCATGCAACCGGATGGTTCCACCGGACCCGACAAGGCGGCGATCCTGTCCCGAAAGACCACCAAGATCATCAATGCCCGCGATGCCAGTGTGCCTGTGGCGGTGACGTCCGTGAAAATTGCGAAGGCGGCGGCGGAGGTAAAAGTGGACGGACAGACGCTGTACACGCTATCCGACTTCGACGCGAAGTCGAACGGCTTCCCGACCGCGCTGGCACTCGCCAACTTCCTGAGCGACCAGGTCAAGAAGCGTCTGACGAGCGAGACGCCCGCCCCGGTGCCGTCGGAAGGCGAACCGGCACCGGTACCCGCGCCCGACCCCGCGCCCGCTCCAGACCCGGCACCGCCGACCCCGGAGCCAGCCCCGGTTCCGCCCGACCCGGCACCGGCACCGCCGACGGCGCCGCCCGCGTAGCAACGTGCCGGACAATCGCGGCGGGAAAGTATGGGGTACAATCACCTATGCTTTCCCGCCGCGCTCTTTTCGGGGCATCGTTGCCCGCCGCCGCTCTCGCACTCGGTTTCTCGCCCGCCCGCGCCTGGGCACGGCAGGCGGCGTTGCCTTTCGTCCGACTGACCTTCAACACCGACGGGGTACGCCGCCTCCTTGAACTTCAGGCAAAAAAAGACGGCGGCGACATAGCGATAAACTCCCTGCTCGATCTGCCCGCCTACAAAAACGTACTCCGCGTCGGGGAGGCGGAGGGGAGCCTTTCGCGGGAGCGGCTCACCGCGAACGCCCGCGCCGTGATAGAGGGGACCGCGACGGTGCGGAACCAGCCCCGCGAGGACGCCGCCCGTCTCGTGATCCCCGACGAGATGATCTGCCGCGACTTACTCAAACGCCTGGACGATTCCGCCCCCACTCGCGCCGCACGCATCGCGGAACGTATCGCGGAGTTTTCGCCGGATAAGGTCCGAAAAGGCGAGCCGGTCACGCAGACGGTATATCTGCATCTCGGCGGCACCTGGGACGCGCTGAACGTAGGCGGGGATATTTTCCTGAACTTCCACTACTGGCTGGAGTACAACCGCCCGTCGCTGGACGGCTTGAACCTGGTTATCGCGCACGAAACCATGCACACCGTGCAGACGAAAGCGTACGGCAACCCCGAGTCGCAGGATGACAGCATGGGGGCGTTCGTCACCGCGCTTTCGAAAATACAGCGCGAGGGCACGGCACGTTTGGTCGAGACCGAAACCGACGCCGGACCCTACGGGCAGTATACGTACGGCTTCTTTTACCGCGCCGTGAGCAACGAAGCCCTGCGCGACTTCGCCCGGCTGCCGCGCCTTTTAGAACTGCTCCACGACGCCTGTTTCCCGACGTTCGACAAGGAGCGGTTCGTCGCGGTCTACTCTCAGGGCATGAATGACGGGGGACCGTTTTACGCGCTCGGTCATGCCATCGCAAAGGCGATTGACGACCGGGCGGGTCGCCCCGCGCTCCTCGCGACGATAGAAGGCGGACCGAAAGTCTTCTGGTCGCGCTACGCCGAACTGAGCCGCACCGCGCCCGGTCTCCCGCGTCTGCCGGAGTCGGTCGAAACGCGCCTCCGCGAATTGCCGGACCGGTTGCCAGTCGCAACGTGATGTCATCCGGCGCGGACGGCGCGCGGACTGTTAAACGTCAGTGGCGATAATTTGATCGAACACAGGAATCATCGCTTCGGCGATAGGTAAAGTATCTCGGCGCAGTTCGAGAAAATTATAGGTAGTGCATCATCCAGTTTTAATTTTGGGGTAGAGGTGTTTCAGTTTGGTGCGGGCTTCGTTCATTTGAAACCCAAAATTTTAGGTCAGACAATGCAGTAGTGGGGTTCGACTACAGCAATCCCGTGGTCCATAACATCCCATTCACGCGTCTGGGCGACCGAGTCAGTGGCCGTTAACGGCTACGGATCTGTTTGTCGCCGCGCTGCTCGCTGATGTCGTACCGCATGTCGCATGCATACACCCTGCTCGAAGTGTGCGAGTACGTCACCTCGGACGACATGCGGGCGATTGGCGGTCCCGGTCTTGTCGCACCGGATTCAGATAGAAACCAAGGCGAAGTACGGCGGCTTTCTCCCCGAGCATATCATCGAGGAGTTGATGACGAAGACTCCCGTGCCGCGGTAGAGGACAGGTTACAGGGAACAGGGGGCATGCAGAAGAAATTGAAACACCCCAATACTGCACGCCCCCCCACACTGTTCTCTGTCTCCTAAGTTCTTAGATTTCCGTGGCAAGTATACTCTCTAAGTTGGAAAGCATTGCAATGGCTTTGGGACGGTCGCTAGCACATAAATCGAGGAAGCAACGAGTACAGTTCGTGAACCAAGACTTTTCCGACCGAAGGATTGCGATATTGTCGGCTATTCCCGGCTCGCCCGCGTCCGCGCGAAGCACATAGTTCCAAACCCGATCCCGTAGCCAGTCGGCGCGGGCATGGAGCAATCCTTCACGATTTAACCCAAAAAAGTCTATGGTGATGCAACCCCGTCGAAACCGGGTCAGGTCTTCATCCGACGAAATCGATGGGACGGCAACCGCGCCTTCAAACTGTATCAACGTTTCCGGCGCATCGCCGCGACTTCCCAGCGGGTACGGCAGGTATGCCCCTTCTCCGTCGTAATCTTCCAGTAGGGGGTGATGTAACGAGCGAGCGGTTGCTACGGGGAAGTAATCGCTTTTGAAAGTCGAATTGCAGGTCTTGCACGACGCGGCATAGTTGAACGGGTGGTACGAGAGGAGGTAATACCCAGTATCGGCGGCGTCGCCAAGCGGAAAATTATACACCGTTGTCTGGGTGACGCCTCGTTTGGGCTTCCAAGCTCGAATCCTGCCTTTCGGGCGAAAGTGCTCCAGGTCCCAATCCGCTGACGCGGAGCCGCCGCCTTCCATCTTTTTTTCGCAGTAAACACACTTGTTGAACTGACGCCGCATATAGACGGTTTTAATCTCGCTCCAGAAGGGGGTGAGTTTTTTGCTTTCGCCACTAATTGGGTTTATCCATTCGTCTTCAGTGTATGAACCGAGAGACCGATAGACTGCGGTGCGTTCCATCGCACGGGTTCGCCAGTTCGGGGAAACAGCATCTAGTGCGGCATCCAAACCGTCAAGTGCATTTGCGTACCGAATCACCCGGCGGCGATCTCCGCGAGCAATCGATCTGATTCCTCCCTTTTGCGCTTAATAACTTCCGAATCGTTTTCATCACCACCGTTCGCCGCGATAGTCGACGCGGCGATAGAGTCGGCGAAACTTTTGAATCCGAGCGAACGCGCCGCCATATCGCTGAGCGTTCCGGTGCCTGGTGCCCGCGTAGACGCCAAGCCGAAGTAGGAACTGGTAAGCACCTGGTTCGCGGTCAAGCCATAAATGTCTTCCTCATACTGCTTGACGACCGCCGCGCCGTCGTCATCGGCTTCCAATACAAAGATGTTTTTCGATTCAAGCGTCCCGGCGACGAGCGGGCTGTGTGACGAGAACAGAAACTGAAGGTTCGGGAAGGTTGTCGCAACCTGTTCGATGACGAAGCGTTGCCACTCCGGGTGCAGAAATAAGTCGATTTCGTCCACGATGACGACGCCGGTTTGATCAACCAGGGAGCGGCGTTCTTCGCTCGGGGGTTGTACGAGGGCGATCTGGTACAGCATGTCCCAGACCCATCCAACAAAAGTACGGAAGCCATCGGACAGTGCCGGGAATGGCAAAGGTATACCGGAGCGGTCGAAAAGGGGACGTTTCTGCGAGTCGATGCGATCCGTTAGTTGCACTTCCTCGGGCAGAAGTTTATTGAGGAGATCACGCGCTTGCTCCCAGTAGCCGATTTCACGTAGTTGTAAAGTAGCATAGGTGAATGGAACCATGCCAACATGATCCTCGAATATACTTGCAACACGTTGATACCGAGGGCTTCGGCTTGATTCGCTGTACCCCTCTGGACGCTCCGTTCGGCGGTTCGCCCCATACGCCACAAGAAAAAAAGCAGGGGACTGATTCACAAATATCTCTGCGTGATCTTCACCCCCTCTCCGAACTGGATCTATTTGCTCCGTGTCCCCCATTTGGGCGATGTGAACATAGTTATTGACTGGCACCAAAAAGTGATTGGTACCCTCCGATGTTTCTTTGGGTAAAAGAACGAGATTCGCGTTGATGCTTGCTTGTCGACGCTGTGGACCGATTTCATCCTGCCTGCGACGTACCAAGAACTCGGGGTTGAAACCGCTGTTACCGATGATCAAATGTAGTATGCCGATGGCAACAGCCTTGAAGCAGGAGGATTTTCCCGCTCCATTTCCACCTAAGAACAAGTTGACATTTGGCAAATGTAGCCGTGTTGTTGGCGGACCAAACTGATCGAGTTCAGGATGGTTGAATCCAATGATTGTCTTGCCAAAACATCGAAAGTCGGTAATCACTATGTCGCGAATGTACATCGGTCAGCCTCACGATAGTGTATCCTAACCGGCGTAGATGACGCGGAGCGATTCTTCGAGCGTGGTCATGCCGAGCAGGATCTTTTCCATCGCGTCCTCTTTCATCGACTTCATGCCCGCTTCGACCGCCGCTTCCCGAATCGCGTACGCCGACGCGTGCGCGAGAATCAGTTCGCGTACCTTGTCTGTCACCGGCATCAGTTCGTAGCAACCGACGCGCCCTTTGTAGCCCGAGCCCTTGCACGTGTCGCAGCCGCGCCCCCGGAAGAACGTCACTTTCGAGCGGTCGATCTCGTCCAGGTTCATCCCGAGACGCTTGATCGCGTCTTTGGGCGGTTCGTACGGAGTCTTGCATTTCTCGCAGACGCGGCGCAGAAGTCGTTGGGCGAGGATACCGACTGTCGCGGACGCGATCAGAAACGGCTCGACTCCCATGTCCATCAACCGCGCGACGGCACCGGGGGCGTCGTTCGTGTGCAGGGTGGAGAAGACGAGGTGCCCGGTCAGTGCCGCCTCGATGGCGATCATCGCGGTTTCCTGGTCGCGCATCTCCCCGACCATGATAATATCCGGGTCTTGCCGGAGCATGGAGCGCAGACCGGTCGCGAACGTCATGCCCGCCCTTTTGTTGACGCCGACCTGCGTGATTCCGGCTAACTCGTACTCGACCGGATCCTCGATGGTCAGGATGTTCTTATCCCCGGCGTTGACTTTGGACAGGCACGAATACAGCGTCGTGGATTTTCCCGAGCCGGTCGGACCGGTGACGAGAATGATCCCGTAGGTGCGCATGAGCATACTCTCGAACATGTCGAACGTGTGCGGGAGCAAGCCTAATTTGTGCAAGCCGACGTTGATGTTGGACTTGTCCAGTACGCGCATCACGATCTTTTCGCCGAACACGGCGGGCAGGGTCGAAACGCGGAAGTCGTACGGCTTGTTGTCCACGATAGCCGAAATGCGCCCGTCCTGCGGGGCGCGCTTTTCGGCGATGTCCATATCCGCCATGATCTTGATGCGCGAGGTCAGCGATGCCTGCGCGTTTTTCGGCACGATCAAACCGTCGATCAGGATGCCATCGATACGGTAGCGCACTTTGAGGTGTTCGCGGCTCGGTTCGATATGGATATCCGAGCATTTTTCCGAGACCGCCCGCTGGATTATCATGTTGGCGAGTTTGACGACCGGTGCTTCGGCGGCGATCTCCTTGAGTTGATCGATAGGGGTTTCTACGTCCGTACGGGACGTATCAATGGAAACTTCGTCCTCAAACTCCTTGAGGATGGTGTCCGCCTCGGCGCCGCTCCCTTTGAACGCCTCGCCGATGGCGAAAAGGATATCCTCCTCCGTGGCGATGACCGGAATGACTTCCTTGCCGGTGATCACGCGGATCTCGTCGGTGGCGAAGATGTCGAGCGGGTTCTTCATCGCCAGCCGCATGCGATTCCCTTCGATTTCGAGCGGGATGACTTTGTAGCGGCGCGCGAGATCCTGCGAGATTATAGTCGCGACGGCGGAATTGAACGCTTGGTCGGCAGTCAGGTCGGCGTAGGGTACCCCCCAGTGTTCGCCCAGGATGCGTACCCGGTCGCGCTCGGAAACAAGCCCCATCGAGACGAGCATTTCACCCAGATGTTTGTTGCCCCCCAGTTGTTTTTGCTTTTCGAGTGCGTTATAGAGTTGATCGGAATTGATCAGCCCGTTACGCACGAAAAGTTCGCCCATGCGTTCGCTCTGCATCGCCGTTCGTCGCCTTCTTCTTTCGGTTGTTTCCCGGACGCGTCATCGCGGGTACCCGGTGGTCTGTACGATCCCGTCACTCCTAAAGGACGCCTGAGACCGTCTATGGTTCCTTTTAGCGAAAAGTGTGCCGCGAGTCCCACAAAACCCGGTATTTTTTACAGGGAACGTAATACGGGCGGCGGCAGACGATTTTCGCCTGTGTCCCGCCGCCCGTATCGCTGTGCCGTACGCCGACGAGACGTTTACCCCCCGTCCTCGGTGGCTTTCGCGGTCACGAAAACTACAATCTCAGACCGGTTCTTTCGCTTCTCGGAGCGGCGGAAGAGTTGACCGAGGATGGGGATGTCGCCGATGATCGGGATTTTCTGCAGGTTGTACACGTCCTGTTCCCGCAACAACCCGCCGATGGCGATGGTTTCCCCCGACTTGACACGGATAGTGGTGTCCACGAATCGGGTCGAGATTTGAGGCAGGGAGATACCGTTCCCCAGGTTCGCGAATGACGTAATAGACGAGACTTCGGGGTGAACGTATAGCGTGATATAGCCGTCCGGGCTTGCTTTGCCGGTTACGCGCAGTGTGATACCGACCGTTGCGGTTTCGGTCTGGATCGTCTGCCCCTGCGGGCTTTGCTGGACTGCGATCACGTATTTGATCTGGTCGCCGATGAATGCGGTCGCCGGTTGTCCATCGATAGCCGACAGGTTCGGGCTGGCGAGGGTGCGCGCCCGGTTCTGCGTGGCGAGGGCGTCCAGCGTGGCGGCGATGCTATACGGGGAACGCAGGATCGCCCCGAAATTCACGTTGCCGCCCGGCAGCGCGGCGGTATTCGGTCCGACCGAGCCCTGACCCTGCTCGTTACGTTCGCCGAGGAACACCTGCCGGGTGAAATCGTACCGGAGACCGAGTTGTTGCAGGTCTTCGCGATTGACATCCACGACGCGCGCTTCGTAGGAGATCTGTGGGGTACGTATGTCCACCTGCTCCAGAATCATTCGCGCTTTGACGATGGCGGCGGGCGTCCCCGTGAGTACCAGCGTGGTCGGCGTGTTCAGCGCGCCCCCGGCTTGCGTCGCGCCGGGACCGCCGGTCGCCGCGCCGCCGCCGGCGGCACCGCCGCCACCGCCCGCACCCGCAGTGGACGGTCCGAAGGTGCCGCCCGCCGAGAACGACGTGGATTGTCCGGTGCCACTCGCCTGGAACGCCTGCGACGGACCGACCTGGATGATGACCGCCGGCGCGAGTTGTTGCACCAGTCGGATCAGATCGGTCGCGTTCGCGGCTTTGATCTTGTACAGTTCGGTGGTCTGTGTGTCTGTCTGATTTGAAGCGGCTTTATCCAGTTCGTCCACAAACGTACGCACCCTCTCGATCCGCTCCGCCGTGTCGGTCAGAACCAGTAGTTTCGACAACGCCGGGTTGCCGTCGGTCGCCGCGCCCGCTCCCGGGAGTTGCAAGCCAGGGAACTTGACTTGCAGTGTCGAGAAAAGGTCCGCCGACGAAAGGTAGCGGTAGCGGATGTAGTCGGTGACAAGCGGGGTTTCGCGGGCGACGGCGGTGAGCGCGGCGACCGACGAGGGCGACCCGACGATGTAGCCGCTGTTCAGACGGGCGTACTGGTAGCCGGAAAGCCGCGTGATCGTGTCCAGAGCCTCGATCATCGGGATGCGCTTGAGCGATACGGTGATATTGCCCTTGACCTCGGTGGATGTCACCACGTTGATGCCGGACTGCAGGGCGAGTGCCTTGATCACGTCGTTGATGTCGGCGGCGACCACGTCGAGCGAGACGCGTTTGTCCTCGCCGGTCCCGGGCACGGCGGCTTGCCCGACGAGCGAGGGAGTCAACCGTTGCGCCGCGACCGGGAGGGCGATGCTTTTCACCGGGACGAAAGCGGGGACAATTTTGGGTGCCGGTGCCGCCGCTTTCGGCGCGGGCTTCACCGTCGGCGCGGGCGTTGGACTGCCCGGTAGCGTGAGAACGACAGGTTTCACCGTCTTCGTCGGGGAGGCGACGACAGCCGCGCCCACCGTTGCCGCTGCCGGTTTGAATACCACTGGAGGCACGGACTTTTTCGCGGCTACAACCGGGACCGACTTTCCGGCGGTAGTATCCATCGCGACCTGTGTCGGTTCGCCCGCCGGGCGGCGCAGGACTATCTCCCAGTGTTTTTTGTCGCCGCTGGGTTGCACTTCGGCAACGAGTTCGGTCTGCGTGTTCGCCACGAACCGCACCTGCCCGGTCGCCTGGTTCGCATAGCGCATCGTGAACACACCGTTTTTATGCACCGCGACGGAGCCGCTCCCGCTCGCGTCACTCAGTACGCCGGGGACGCTCACCACGGTCGCGGGGTTGCCGCCGACCGTGACGCGGGAAACTTCCGGCGTAAACGGCTCCGATCCTTCGATCACGAGGCGCACCGTGGACTCGTCCGGGATCACGGCGACCCCGGTGATCGTGTTGGTGCGCACGACCGCGAGATCCGTCGCGTTTATCCTTTTCGCGGGGGCGGAGCGGTTCCGGGGACGCTTCCACGCGGTGTAGCGGGGGCGACTGGTGCGGCGCGATTTTCGCGCCGTTCTGGGGCCGGTGCCGACCGGCATCGCGTTCCGGCTCCCGGAAACGATGCGGTTGCCGGAAACCGGCGTCGCGGAGCCACCAGTGGTACCCCACCCCGCGTAGGCGGGGGAAGCGGTCAGGGCGAATTCGCCGCAGGAAACAAGCCCCAGTAGGGAAAGGGTCAGCGCATGCAATAAAACTTTTTTCATTATTTACCCGTCTTTGTCGCACTTCTACAGGTCCGCCCCCGTCAAATGAGAGCGGCACGTTTTCACGGAAACGATTCTTGTCCGAAAATTTAGCCGCTACCGGTTGCCGGGCGTTTGCGCCGGTGCTCCGGGGTTGGCTGCCCCTTCCAGGGGAAGAGTCACCGATGTCGCGGGGACGACAGTGGTCTGCTTGGGCAGGTAATACTCCGTCGTGCCGCCGAGCGGGATCGACGGGGCACCCGGAATAGGTTCCGTGCGGCTACGTTGCCCGGGGTGTGTG
This sequence comes from Armatimonadota bacterium, assembly GCA_043763605.1. Taxonomy (GTDB): domain Bacteria; phylum Armatimonadota; class Armatimonadia; order Armatimonadales; family Armatimonadaceae; genus JACMIU01. The sequence continues at coordinate 22,541 of JAYULM010000398.1, forward strand.
ACGCGTACCCCGCCCGAATCGATGCCGGTGACGGTGTAGCCCCCTTCGAGGGCGTCGCCCGCTACCACGAACTTCTTATCCCCGCCGGCTGTGCGGCGCAGGATAGCGACATCGCGCCCGCCCGGCTCACCGATCAGCACCCCGACCACCGCGTACGGCGGCGGCGGCGGCGGCAGGACTTTGACGACGGGCGGCGGGATCACCGTGGCAGCAGCCACGTTTTTCACCTCGTCGAGGATTCCGTCGAGATTCTTCTGTCTGTTCATCGCGTTGATCCGGTCGCGAAAGTCGCCGAAGGTCCTTTTGCCCAGCGGACCGGTATTGCCGATGACGATCTGGGGCGGCGGGGGCGGCTTCACGAAATCGGCTACTTTGATCGAATACTTGGCAAACTCGCTGTCGGGGACCGGCGTGAACGGATCGCGGCTCCGGTCGGCGGGGTAGGTGTTTCGTAGCACGAACGGCTCGGTCGGCGGCGCGGCTGCCGCCGCCGCCGCCGCCGGTGCCGCTATAGGTTGTACACCGCCGCCTGCGGCGGCGGGGGGGGGCGCGGCACTCGGCGCATTGACGCTCGCCAGAGTGTCCATCGTCGATTTGATACCGAACCCGACCACCAGCAGGACGCCGACGACGAGGGCGATAAGTTTGGGGCGATCCTTTGGACTGATTTGTTGCATAATTTCCTCGTGATTTTTCCGAAAACTGCGCCTTCCTATATCTCGCGGCGCGGCAAGACGGTAGGCTTGACTATGGGGACGGAAGGGATCTTTAGCCCGGGGGTCACCGTAGCGGGGGGCGGCTCCGGAGCGGGCATATTTTCGCCCGGCTTGAACAGATAGCCCGTCATATTGATGGTGATGCCGAGGAGCGGCGACTGACTCACTTCGGAGTTTTGCGGGCGGAAATCCAGTTTCTCCACGGACAGGATCTTCGGGAACTCCGTCAGGCGGTACAGAAAGCGTGCCAGGTTCCAGTAGCGTCCCCGGACGCGGAGCGTGATGTACTCCTTGTCGTAAGGCTGTACCACCCATCGCTTGCGGGCTTCCGGGTCGGAAGGCGGATCAGGGGCGGCTTCGAACGACTGTTGCTGTCCGTCGACGCGTAACCCGTTCTCCTTGGCGAGCCGTTCGATCTGCTTGAGCAACGTCGGCACATAGTCGTTCTCGCTGACTGCCGTTTCCAGCCGCCCGATGCGCCCCTGCACCTGCCGGTATTCCGCCTCGGTAGCGTCCAGTTGATTGGCGACCAATTGGCTGTCATTCACCTGTTGCGTCTTGTTAAGGATTATGGACGCTTGCTGTTCCCGGATTCCGTTCTGCCAGAAGGAGTAGCCTGCCGTACCGGCGAGGGTGAGAGCGATCAACGCCGCCAGGACTATCGCGGTTTGTTTGCTCGGTTTGAGCGCGAATCCGGCGGGCGGCGGGGCGGCAGCGGGAACCGCAGGGTTGGGGGAAGTCGGTTTCATGGACATGGTTTTACGTGCCTTCCTTTATGGTGCCGCCGCGCCGGGGGCGGGGGCAGGAGCGGGGGCTGTCTCCGGGGTGGGTGCCGGGGCATCGTCCCCGAGCGTCACGGGTCGCAGGAACAGGTTCATGTCGAACGTCACTTTCTGGACCGGGTCTTCCGGCGCAGAGTTATTCGTCACCTGTGGCGTTTCGACCACATCGAACATGGAGTTGCCGTTCTTGCTCAGTGCCTGCGACAACTCGCCGACGATGGCGTTCGATGGTGCCATACCTTTCAGGCTCACCGACGAGTCCGACGCCCCCCCTCCGGTCGCCACCGACGTATAATACACATAGGGCGGGGTCGCCTCGGCGAGCACGTTCATGAACGAACGCCAGCGTAGCGTCGACAGACGCGCGTTGTCCAGCGTCTCCACGCGCGGCTTCAGGGCGGCGATGTCTTTCTTGCGTTGCTCGATCCGGTCGATCTTCGGCTGAAGTTCCGCCACTTTCGCGTCTAACTGTTTGATCTGTCCCCCCTGGGAACTGAGGACGAACCCCCACGCACCGATGGCGAGGAAGAGCAAGCCTCCGGACGCGATCAGACCCACGAAAAGTTGGCGCGACAGCGTCGTAATCTGCCGTTTTTCCTCACGCCGGGCGGCGACTAAGTTTATGTTGGGCATCGTTTGCTACCTGATCTTTGCATTTCTTTCGCGGTCCCGGTCGCCGCGCCGACGTTCACACATGGGTATATCCTTTATGATGACGGAAGCGTCCGGTCGGCTTCGCGTTTTTCGGAACCCGGTAATTATACTTGCAGTTTCCATGCCGGAAGCGGCATGGGCGGTCATTTGACCGTATAGGAGGCGGTCATGAAATCCTTGGTCGCCAGTCCGAGGGCGCACCCGAGTCGCGGTGCTTGTGATCGCAACCACTGCATCGCTTCCGGGGCGGCTTCGATGTTCGGGTTCTCGAAGGGGTCGCCGACCCGCGCTTCCAGACCGAGGCGGGCGGTGACATACTGTGCCAGCCCCAGCATCTGCGCGGACCCACCGGCGAGGATCATCTCCGAGATGTTCTGCTGCGGCGTCCCTTCCGGGAGTTGTGACTGGTAGAAGACTATCGAGCGGCGCACCTCGCGCAGGAGTTCGTCGATGACGTTCTGGACCGCGCGCGGTGCTTCGTAATCCCCCGGGTTGTCGCTCCCCTGGATCAACACGCCCAGGTCGAGTTCCGCCTTGCGGGTCTCGGCTTCGGCGGTGTCAACGCGCAACTGGTTCTTGAGGGCGTCGGTGAACGTGTCCCCGGCGATGGACACGGCGCGGGTCAGTTGGAACCGTGTGCCGAGCAGGATGGTGACTTCGGTGTGCCCCGCCCCGATGTCCACCAGGGCGCGCAGGTTGCCGTCGTTGTACCGCTCGTACTGGGTTTCGATCAGCGAGCGGATCAGGGCGAACGATTCGAGGTCGGCGGATACCACGTCCAGACCGGCGCGCTCGACCACGGCGATGCGCGAATCCACCATTTCTTTCGGCGCGGCGACCAGCATCACGTTGAGCAGGTTCGGATCCTCGTCGGCGGGTCCGAGGATCTCGTACGCGATAGCGGAGTCGTCCACATTCGAGGAGATGAACCGCCCGGCTTCGTACGGGATGCTCCGTTTCAGCGCGGCGTCCGGCATCTTCGGCAACTGAATCTGTCGCACGAAAACGGTTGGGCCCGAAACCGCGATCACGGCGGAGTTCGCGGTGATGTTGGCGGCTTTCAACATCTGACGGATCGCGCTGGAGACGGCGTCGCGGTCCTGGACGATCCCGTCACGGATCGCCCCCGGCGGCGTCTTCTGTTGTGCGGCGCGGATGACGCGAAAGCCATTCCGGGTCGGCTCGACCTGGATCGCCTTTAAAGCGGCAGACCCAACGTCGATGCCGACCACAACCTCTTTACCAAACAGCGAAGCGAGTGCGGACACGTTTACGTTTATCCTTCCACGCGCACCGAACTTTGTCGGGAGCGAAAAACACCGGAACCGCGATACCATGCGTAAGGAACGCAATGGGCAGCGCGTCAGTCGCGCGGCGGTACTCTCCGATTATCGGTACGCGTACAGCGAAACTAAAGGAGAGGGCAGGAAACTTCCGAATTTTCGTCCGGCAAGCCCCCTGCTCCCCTGCGGGAATAACCTCGTTTTGCCGATATTCCAGGCAAAAGCAGGTACTATTTCGCGGAGCGTACGGTGTTTTCCTGCAGACGGACGGACTGTATCCGAAACTTCGAATTCTAATCATGCGACATCGCACCACTATAATCAGACCGCTCATCGCCGACCCCGATGCCGAAGTGTTCGCCACAGACGACGGCGAGCAACTCGATAACGCCGAAATTGGTGGATTGACCGGGAGTACGTTCGTGATCGGCGGCGACGCCGCGAAAAAGCGCGGCGTCGCGAAACGAGCGAAACTCGGCTCCGGGGCGGCTTCGGCGGAAGCGATCCTGGCGAACGCGAGCAACGCGAGCGACGATGATCTGCTCCCACTCCTCCCGCTTCCCCGCACCGCCCTGTCTGACGACGAAGAAGCCGAGGAAGACGGGGACGATCTCCTCGCGCTGGTCGCCGCCGACGCCGAAAGCGGCGGCGAAGAGACGGATGCGTCCGAACCCACCCCGGCGGACCCGACGCCGCATACACGAAAGCCACGCCAGAAAGCCGCGCCGCTCCCCGACCTTTCGGTTTCCGCCGAAATGATCTACCGTTTTCCGCACAGCAAAGTCGCCCTGGAGATACTCCCGGACATGAAGGAAACGTTCTGTGTGCGCATGACCTATCATCGGGGCAAAACCCGGGTTCCGGTGTTCCAGACCACGCCGCTACGTTCTGTCGCCGAGATCCGGTGCCGGGGGCAACATTTCCCGGTGTTCCTGCGGCAACACGCGCGAAAGAAGCGAGACAGGGTCCTGCTGGGCGCGAAACGCCGCACTGCGCCATCGCCGCGCGCGGCAGTACGGTGTGGCGTGGTCGTTACCGGGCGCGACGACCGGTTCACCTGGTTTTGGCGCGTGACCGCGACCGCCCCCGCCCTCGCGATGGCGGTCCCCACGGAAGCCAAGGACCGCTCCCCGGAAGCGATCCGCCTGCAACTGCCGCTCGCCCCGGGGCGGGCAAAGGTGCTGACGCTCCCGGGTGCCGGCGGGGTCGGCATCGTATTGCTCAATAACGATGTTGCGGTTTCCGTCGTCGCGCAAAAACAGAACGGCATCCTGCCGCTGGTGACGGCGGACGAGAACGGCGTGTATCTGTCGCTCGAAAACGCCGACCTCGCGGGCACCGGCTCGACGATCTCCTGGGAAACCTGGTTCTCCTACGCGAAAACTGACGCCGAGGCGGTTTCCGCACTGGCGGCGCACCTCGCCGATGCTGCGGATAGGGTGCAGATCCCGCCTACCGACACCGCGCCGTTTTTGCGCCGCGTCACCGAAATCTGTGAACGGGAACTGTCCCGCCACGACATCATCGAAAAACGCGGCGCGGACAAGAACGTGTTCCGCATCGAGCCTCACCGTTCCGACGTGCTGCTAGTCGGTCCGGGTGCGGACGCCGCGCTGACCACGCAGGCGATCCTGAACCGGTACCTGTCGCGCGGGGACGAGATGCTGGAGCGTCGCGCCCGACTTCTGGCGAACGGCATCTGCGAGTTCCAGAACAACGCCGAGGAATCGCCGCACTGGGGGGCGTTCTTCGATGCCCTGGTCCGCAAGACCGAGTGGGGCGACATCGACGGCAAGCGTACGGTGTCGTTCACGACCACGGCGCGTATCGCGAAGGGATTGCAGGTCCTGCAGTCGCACTTCGGCGTGGAGTTGTACGAACGTTCCGCCCTCGCCGCCGCGCAGTGGCTACTCCTGCGCCTGGATCGCGACGGCATGCCGCAGGCGGAACGCTTCGCGTGGGACGGACGGCCGCTCGTGGAAGCGTCGCCCTGGGTCGCCGGGGAGGCATTGCTACCGCTGGTGGAAACGTTCCGCGCGACTAAAAACGAGGTGTATTTCAAAACATCGTTGCGCATCGTCGCCACGCTGACCGAACGGTTCGCCAACTTTTCCCTTACGTTCGACACCGCCCCGACCGCGAACCTCGCCGCGCTTGCCGAGGGTGTGCTCCTGGTGTCCCGCGAGTACGAGCGCCCCGAATTGATCGCGTTCGCCCGCGAGATCGGTCAGGCGATCCGGGCGCGGCGGCTCCCCGACGGCACCGTTTCCACCCCGGCGGGCATATCCGACCCGGTGCAGACGGACCTGCCGTTCCTGGCGTCCACACTTGCCGGGGCACGGGCGGCACTCGCCCTGTCGCGCGTGGACGATCCGGTTCTGTGGACAGTATTCGCCCTGCGCGCCGTCCGCGCCGCCGACACGATGCTCAAAGGCTACCGGGACCACCTGAACGTCGCCGACCGGGGCACGCTGATGGCACTTTCCATGAACGTCTTGCTCGGGATCGCTACACGCGCGGAAGGCGGCGTCGCGGACTGGGATAAGATGACGCTCAAACGCGGCTGGCAGACGTTCGTCCCCGACCCGGCGACCGCCGAATACGTCAAGGTGTCGCTCCCGAGCGGCGATTCACCGGACTACCTCGCGCTCGTCTGCCAGGCAACCCAACAGGTGCTGATCGCCGTCTACGCGCCGGTCGGGACGGAATCCGTGGAGATCTTTAAAAACAACAAGCGTCCCGTGGTCAAGAACCTGCTCACCGGCGAACTCAGCGCGACGGCGAGTCTGCAACCGCTCGAACCCACCGGCACCGAGGGCAATATCGGCGTCTTCCTCGCCGACACATAATCGACACTCCTACTATTGCCACGTGTTCGTACATCAGGTCTTTCGGTTACGCCATTCGAGAAGAGACCTGATGCGAAATATGCCCCCACAGGATTGGGGCATTTACCTTGATTTCGTTCCCCCCAAGTTACTCTGTCTGGAACGGACCCTGAAGGGTGCCCTCCGGACGGAAACCCTTCAGGGTCCGTTCCAGGGTCCGATCACACGGCTTCAATCATTCGCAAATAAAAAAGCCGCCCGCGCTGTTTCCAGCGCGGGCGGCTTTCTGTTTATTAGCGACGGACGCTTCTACCGGTCGGAAGCACTCGCCTTGCTCATCGACACACCGCCACCGGACGGCTTCGTGAACTGCGCTTTGAACGTTTCAATAGCCTGTTTCAACGTCGTCGTCGCGTCTTCCGACAACGCCTTCGTGTTGGCGATGCCGAGCGGCAGGTCCGGGTACGTTTCGTGGACGTAGGCGAGAAGCCCCGTCTCGAACGGGCGGACTTGTTCGACCGGCAGGTCGTCCAGGTAACCGTTCGTCGCGGCGAAGATCGAGATGATCTGGTCTTCCACCTCGAACGGCGCGTACTGCGGCTGTTTCAGCAGTTCGACCAGACGTTGCCCCCGGTTCAACTGCGACTGGGTCGCCTTGTCCAGGTCCGACGCGAACTGGGCGAACGCCTGCACTTCGCGGTACTGGGCGAGTTCGAGTTTGATCTTGCCCGCGACCTGTTTCATCGCCTTGATCTGTGCCGACCCGCCGACACGGGACACTGAGATACCGACGTTGATCGCCGGTCGCACGCCCGCGTTGAAAAGGTCGGTTTCGAGGAAAATCTGACCGTCGGTGATCGAGATCACGTTGGTCGGGATATACGCCGAAACGTCACCGGCTTGCGTTTCGATGATCGGAAGCGCGGTCAGCGATCCGCCGCCCTTCGCGTCCGACAGTTTCGACGCCCGCTCTAACAGCCGGGAGTGCAGGTAGAAAACGTCGCCGGGGTACGCCTCGCGACCGGGCGGTCGGCGAAGTAGCAGGGAAACCTGGCGGTACGCGACGGCTTGCTTGGAAAGATCATCGTAAATGATCAGGGCGTGGCGTCCCGAGTCGCGGAAGTATTCCGCCATCGCGCAACCGGCATACGGCGCGAGATACTGCAGGGACGCGGGCGCGTCGGCATTCGCGGCGATAACAGTGGTGTATTCCATCGCGCCGTTCGCTTTGAGTGTTTCCACGACCTGCCGCACGGTCGAGCCTTTTTGCCCGATAGCGACGTAGAAGCAGAAAACGTCCTTGCCCCTCTGGTTGATGATCGTGTCGAGCGCGACGGCGGTCTTGCCGGTCTGTCGGTCGCCGATGATCAATTCGCGCTGACCACGACCGATGGCGAGCATCGCGTCAATCGACTTGATACCGGTGTAAAGCGGTTCCTTGACCGGCTTGCGGTCCACGACGCCGGGTGCCATCGTTTCCAGCAGGCGGGTGCCGCTCGCGGTGATCGGGCCGGCGTCATCTAAGGGAAGGCCGAGCGAGTCAACGACGCGACCGATCAAGCCTTCGCCGACCGGCACTTCGATGATGCGCCCGGTCCGCTTGACGATGTCGCCTTCCTTGATCTTCTTGTCGTCGCCGAGGAGGATCACGCCGACGTTGTCTTCTTCCAGGTTCAAAGCCATGCCCATGACGCCGCCGGGGAACTCTAAAAGTTCCGCGACCGCGCATTCACGCAGACCGTAAACGCGGGCAACCCCGTCGCCGACTTGAAGTACGGTACCCACACCGACTTCCTCGACCCCGGAGTTAAAATTAGTGATTTGCCGCTCTAAAATAGCGGTGATTTCATCGGGTCTGACTGATGCCATAAAATTAACCTCACCCCCCAACCCCCTCTCCGTGCCGGAGAGGGGGAGTAAGAGGCTCCTTATGATTTTGCGCCTCCCCCATTTCCGGCTCCCCCTCTCCGGCACGGAGAGGGGGTTGGGGGGTGAGGTCGCTTTACTTTCTCGCTATCAATTCCTCGTGCAAACGGTCTAACTTGCCGCGCACAGAGCCGTCCATTACCGTATCGCCGATGCGTACCAGGACGCCGCCCAGCAGTGCCGGGTCGATCTCGGTAGACATTTCGATGGTCTTGCCGGTGCGTTTTTCCAGCGAGACTTTCAGCGCGGCGAGTTGCGACGGGTGGAGAGGTTCGGCGGTGACGGCGGTGGCGCGGGCGATGTTCTGTCGTTCGCGCACCAGCCGCTCTAATTCGGTGGCGATCTCGCCGAGGAGGTCGATACGCCGCTTATCGGTCAGCAGGTGCAGGAACCCCAGCGTCGCCGGGGTCGCCTCGTCCTTCAACACTTCGGACAGCACCGACCGCTTGCGTTCCGATGTCACCTGCGGCTGGTTGAGAAGCGACTTCAACATGCCGTGGTTCGCTACGGTATCGGCGGCGCGGCGCAGGTTATTCTGCGCTGCGATCAGGTCGCCACTTTTCAGGGCGACCTGTAGATACGCGGAGGCGTAGCGGCGGGCAACGGATTCTTCGCGCATGGTTTACGCTCCCGTTTCCCCGGTCGTGTCGGTCTTCTTTCGCGGAGCGCGTGGCTTTCTCGCCAATGCGGATTCCGTGACTTCGGGCGATGCCCCGGCACCGACGACTACGGTTTCAGGAACGCCGCGCAGAGTGTCCTCCACGGTTTCCATCCGGTCGCCGATGGCGTCCGCGACATCCGCCGCCTTTTCACGGGCACCGTCCGCCGCGTTCGTGAATGCCGTGGCGACTGCCGCGACCGCCGCGATTCCCGCCGCGACCGCACCGGCGACAAATCCCGCCGAGGCACCCACCGGTTTCGCTTCCGCCACAGGGGCAGTCACAATAACCGGAGCCGCGTCTGGAGTCGGGACACGCATGGTGTAGTCCGGCGAGGGACCGCCGCCCGACGCGATGAACTCGTCCACCAGTTTGCGGGCGCGGGTTTCGTTCAGGTTGTCCCCGATCACGCGCTCGGCGGCACCGATGGCAAGGTCGGCGACCTGCGTACGGATCGTGATCATAGCCTGCTCTTTTTCGCGCTCGACTTCGGCTTCGGCGCGGGAAATCAGTTCGTGGGCGCGGCCGTTCGCGTCGGAAAGGACCGAGTCGCGGGTGGCTTGCGCTTCCTTGATCATGTTCGTGATGCGCTCGCGCCCTTCGGCTTCCACGGCGGCGAGTCGCGCCTCGTAGTCCGCTTTTAAGGCTTGCATCTGTCGCTGATCGGCGTCCAACTGGTCATACGTCTTCTGAATGTCGGCTTGCCGCTCCTCGATCACCTTGCCGATGGGCGTGAAGACCATCTTGCTGGCGGTGAACCAGAGCAGACCGAACCCCAGGAAATTAACCAGTATGGTCGGAACGCTAATATTAAGGTTTGAAAAAATCTCATCCATGGCAGTTTTGCGACGCGGTTCGTGCTCCGTCGCTAAGAAACCGACCAAACGGTTACCGAAAGGTATGGGCAACAGGGTTACGGGTTGCCCTTGCGCGGTCGGGGGGACGAAATATCGCCGTGCCCGACCGCGCGAACATCAGATACGCGACCTACTGGCCGGCTGCGCTGCTTGCCATCTGGACGGCTTGCTCCGCCGTGATCGCCGGGAACTTGCCGTTCAGGATAAAGAACATAAGCAGGGCGTAGATGACGAGCGATTCGATAAGCGCGAGAGCGATAATCATAGCGGTCTGGATCTTGCCAGCCGCTTCCGGCTGTCGGGCGATGCCTTCGAGAGCCGCCGCAGCCGCTTTACCCTGACCGAGACCCGCACCGATAACCGCGATGGGCAGACCGAGACCGGTCGCCAGAGCCAACATTCCGAGGTAGTTCATAATTTTCTCGTTTCAATCCCACCGACCCTATGCCGGTGTATAGAATCTGCCGCAGTTATGCTCGCGGCACAGCGTAATAAAAATATAGGATCAGTGAGCCGGAACGTGTGCGCCGAACTCATCTTTAATGTCGTCGTGCTCGGCACCATGACCGTGATCGTCGTGGTCGCCGAGGGAAAGTGCGATATAGGCGCAGGTCAGGATCGAATACACCGCCGCCTGGACCAAGCCGCCGAATACTCCGAATACCAGCATCGGGAACTGGAACGGGATCAAGCCGCTGACCGTCACCACGGCGAGCGAGGTGAGCACCGCGATAACCATCTCCTCACCGAAAACGTTGCCGAAAAGCCGGATCGAGAGCGAGATCGGTTTGACCAGTGCGCCGATAAACTCAATCGGGAACAGCAGCGGAGCCAGCGCGGGGATCGGACCGGCGAAGTGCTTTAGCCACCCGCCGAAGCCGTTCTCCTTGATACCCGCCCAGTTGACGACCAGGAACACCCAGAACGAGATCGCCAGTGTCATGGAAAGGTTCGCGGTCGGAGCCGGAAGAAAATGGCGCAGTTCGGTAGGGGCGTGCGGGTTCTTGACGAACACGGTGGGTAAAACACCCATCAGGTTGGACAGGAGCACGAACGCGAACACGGTACCGACGAGCGGCGCGAACCGTTCGCCGCCGGGTCCGATGGCGTTGCGGCAGAAGAACGTGATCGAGGCGATGCCCTGTTCGATGAGCGTCTGCTGGGGCGACGGATTGCGCTTCTTGGTGCCCCGAGAAGTTCCCCATATACCGATTCCCAGCACTATGAATGCGACCGCGAGTCCGACGATGCTATACCAGAACGCCGGGTTTTCGGCGAGCGGCGATTTCGGGGCTTCTAGCTCACCGCCGTGCGCGCCGGGTACACCGGTCGAGGCGTGTGTCTCGCCCGCGCCGTGCGTGGATTCCCCATGCTCTTCGGCTTGTGCTACCTGTATATTTTTATGGTTAGGGACGTGAGGCAATGGTTTGCTCCGTGTTTACTTTCGCTTGGTTTGCGGGAAAAGGAACATGCCTAAACCCCGCGCCCCGATAATCAGTTGTAATAAAATAAAACCGCCGACGAACGTTAAAATCTGTGGTTCGGTCCAGTGGCGCGTGATCCACCAGATCAGCAGGGCGACCGCCGGATATTTTATCAGGGCGAACCACAAAATCGCCGCTTTTCCGCCAAACTTTTTTGGTCGCGTTTCGCCGGTCGCATCGTCCGCGCCTTCCGCCTTCGGTAATGGCACGTCTTTCTGCGCGAGCACAACGTCCGCTGTAAACGCTTTTCGCACCACGAACTCGAAGCCCGCCAAGAGCACCATCCCCAGCGTCGCCCCGACCGCAAACGGCAAAATCAGTTCGTGCCGCCCGATTCCCGCGATCAGTAGCGCGCCGACCGCACTTACGAAAGTAAAAACGCGCAACGTTAGCGGAACGAAATCGCGTCCGTCCGTCGTATCATTGCTCATCGGACCGGGCGCGACCGTCGGTTCCGGTTTGGCTCGCTCCCGTGTCGGCACGTCCGGCACTTTGAAAGCGTTCATAGCATCATTCCGAATCCCGGTTCAACTGGTTGGCAACCCGGATCATGTTCGCGAACCCGGAAAACACGCCGAGCAGGAAACCGACAATCAACCCCCACGGCGGTTGCGGCGAACCGAGCGCGTACGTATCGATCAGCCAGCCGAGTCCCGCGCCGACCCCGATACTGACCGCGAGCGAGATCCCGATGGTCCCGGCAACCCCCATGCTACGCAGGTTACGGCTACTACTCCCGACATTCGCCAGGACGCTTTTCGTCCCTTCCGGCAACGGGTCGGTGTCGCGCCGCAGGTTCGGGCGGTTATACTTCATCGTCGGCGGTTCGGGTAGATCGCTCATTCGCCCCACCGTCACTTCCTCGGGTTTCGGAAACCGCGCCGCGATGTCGTCCGCGTCTTGCTCGTCCCCGTCGATCCGTTTCGTGTCGCTCATTCAAAGACTCCCGCTTTCGTGTAACGTTTCGATATTGTTACCCGAAAACCGTGTCTTTGTCGCCCGTGGTTGTTACCGCCAGACTTTGTACATTTTTTCACGAACTCTGCTACGGTAAAAGTATAACACGCGGTGTAGGGGTTCGTCAAACGGTGTTGCTTATATCCAGGGCGATTGCATTATAGATTGGTTGCTTGCCCGTTCCATAGAAAACGCGGGTTGAAACCCACGTCTGTGGGCAACTTCGTTGCCGAACGTCCTCC
>JAYULM010000399.1:0-2387 GCA_043763605.1 Armatimonadota bacterium
CTCTCCGTGCCGGAGAGGGGGAGTAGACGCGCCGGAGGCGAGACGATTACCGCGTGTCCCCTCTGGCTCCCCCTCTCCGGCACGGAGAGGGGGCGGGGGGGTGAGGTTCCGGGTGACTGCAACAACTGAATGACCCTGACGGCTGGGTGGGTAGGCAGGGTATCTTCGGTGAAGCGGTGAAAGTGGAATCGGGTGACATCGGCGAAACAGAGTGAGAGTGACCACGTCGATTACCCACACTCACGCACCGAAAGAATAGTACGCACCATGTCCAAATACTTTACCTGTCCCCACTGCGGCGCGGATGTGCCGGTTAAGGCACTGGCTTGCCCGGCGTGCGGTTCTGACGACGAACCGGCTGGTCCGAGGAGGCGAAGTATGTCCATCTTCTCCCGAATCGCGAAGTCTCGGAGGAACCGAGGAGCGGATCGCGGCAACTTCAATCGTATGGGTTGAGCGCGGTGGCGGTAGTCATGGTTATCTGTATCCTTTTGTCGCAGGGGTTGACGTGGAGTCTCTATGTCGTTCCGCTTCTGGTTCTGGCGGCGGGTATCGTCTACTACCTGCGCAACAATGCGGGACGGACCGGCGCACTCTGGGGCGAGGAAGCGCGGGTTTACCGGCAACTGATGGAGCGTTGCCGGGGGGACCGGGAGCGTGCCGAACGGCTGATCGCGTACGAGCGGGAACGAACGCCGCATTTCGACCGGCTCCAACTCCTGCAAAAAGCACTGTATCGGTTCGAGCGCGACGGCAGATAACCCGGTCAAAGCCGATGAACTCGCGTTCGGGATTTGAGAACGTTATCGTCTCAAACGGCGGGATTTGTTCGGGGCAGGTACTATCCAGTCGTGCGGACGCCGAAGGGTTCCCCGGAAACCCTTCGGCGTCTTTGACCCCAACATCATTGGCAGTTGAGAGCCGACTCGCCGCCGCACGTCGCCGAGACTGCCGGGTATTCCGCCGGGTCGGGCAGGGTCAGTTTGCCGGAGCAACCGACGCCGGGCTTGCAACGCACATCGAAGTTGGCGTCCTTCAATCGCCCCGGCTTGCTCCATTTAGCGTGACCATCGCTGTAGACGAAGTTCGCGCCGCCGCTGTGTCGCCATGCGACCTGCTTGTTGTTACAGCCGTCGGTGGCAGGGACGACCCAGTCCGTGCACCACATCGCATCCCGGGTATGATCCTTCGTCAACGCGGGATGTGGGTAGGCGTACTCGACCGGCGCAGTGTTGCCGCCCCCGAAGAAACCCAGCCCGCCCACCGCCGTCAGCGAGTCGCCGAGGAGGACGATGCTTGACGGTTCGGCGATCTCGGGGAGGGCAACCACGGACGCGAAGAAGTTGGCGGGCGTACCGCTCGTGTCGTACAGCCCGATAACCTGCGGGTTCGTGGAATAGGTCAGTGCCTCACCGGAATCGGACGGGCACAAAAAGATCGTCGCCGCGTTCACGCCCGCCTTCTGCCCGGTGTAGGGGCGCACTAGATCGGGCCAGTAGTTACCGAGATCGCGTGCGTAGGAGAACGGGAACGTTTCGTCGCTGTCCTGAACGTACAGCATCAAACCGTTTCCGAGTTGGCGCGTGTTCGACAAACACGCGGTTTGCCGTCCTTTTTCCCGCGCGGTAGCGAACACCGGAAAAATGATCGCGGCGAGCAGGGCGATGATGGCGATAACGACGAGCAGTTCGATCAGCGTAAAGGCGTTGCGGCAAGACGATGGCGCATGACAGGAGTCCATAACAGTTCCCTCCACTAATTAGACGTTCGACGCACAGCAAGGTTACGCAATGGAGAATACCACCAAATGTTTTTGGCCCGTGGTAGACCATTGAGCGTAAGTGCTCATTCAACCGATATAAGAAAAATATATGCGTCAAACCGAAGAGGAGTCCCGATGAAAGATAGCCCCAATAACTCCAGCCCTCAAGAGAAGATCGGCAGGATCATTTTAATCACCGCACAGATGCTCAGAGGATACATATCGGATCACATCAGCGAAACACATTACGTCCGTGTATCAGGATTTAGCCATTATGATTCAAGGGCATACGTGACCTACAGTGCCCTCGATGAAGTTGAAAAAACTGCGATGCACTTGACACGATTAGAGGAGTTGTTAGCTGACGAAGACGTATCTCCACATGAAGATCGTGTCAGCCGTAATGCCGTTCTATCTATCGTTGAGGAAATTCAGGCACGTAGTCGTAGGTTGATTGAGTTGCTAGTTATTCTTGTGTTGTTTTCACAAACCAACGATCAGGATAACTTCCGACATATGCTATTACTACTTTAGTTTCCGGTAAGTGACGGTTTCTCATTTCGCTTCTTTTGCCGCCTGTGCGCCATCACGCCCACAGGCAAATGCTCGAATACCGAGCGTTTCA
>JAYULM010000400.1:0-8409 GCA_043763605.1 Armatimonadota bacterium
GAAAACATCAGGTGCTCATAAAGTTAAAATAGACGCCGAATACAATATGTAGTACTGTTTTACACGAATTACATACTACATATGGGCTGAATAGTTACCGAAAGAGTACATATCGTCGTACTTGCCGCCGAACTGCGTGCCTGCGAGTGCTTTGATCAAACCGTCAAGCGTCGGGGGAGTCGTGATCTTTTCCCGCGCGAGGACCCGACGAACGATACGGTCTTTCAGCAGTGCCTCCCGAATCTGCCCGGCGGGGAATAGATCCGTCAGGCGGACCGGTTTCCCCGGTTTGCGCACATCCACGGTGACGAAACTCTCGTTCCCGGACGGGTGCGCCCCGCCCTCCCAGTAGTCGTCGCGCTCATAACTGAGCAGGGAGCCGACGATAGACAGGGGAACGAAGGAAACCTCGTAGTGATCGTTCGTCGCCGTCTCGCCGGGAGAAGCCGCACCACTTTCATCAGACTTATCGAACTCGTTTTTCAGTGCCTGCGCCACGGAGAACGAAACTTTTTTCGTAGCGAAGTTCGTCGCGGTCAGGTCAGCGGAAGTCCAACGGTAGACGAAACCACCACACGAACGCGTCCAGTACACGGAATCAGGCATTTTCTGTCCCGTGACGGGAAGGCGCGGCACCGATACAGGCTTCTGTGCCTCGACCCGGGCGGCGAGCAAGAACCCGGAAGTCACGAGGAGGAGCGGTAAACAGCGCATGGAATTTCCTTTTGTAGGATGGGAGCGAATTTCTGTCAACATCCTGCCTGCCAGTGGATTTTGCTGTCGCCGCTGAGCAGGTGAACGAAATTTAATTGTCCGTCGTGGTACGACATGTGGTTCAGTGCGAGAAGCACGGCGTCGAAGCGCGTCATGGCGGGGCGCGACGGGAAAATTTCCAACGTTTCGCCCCATCGCGTCGGGTCAATTTTCCGAACCGCGAATTTAAGCACCAGTGTCTCGTGCGTCACGAACTCCGCGACCGCCTCGAATGTCGGCAGATGAGTCAACATCGTGTCGTACTCGCCGTGCGCCGGGGTAGCGGGCAATGACTTCCCTTCCAGAGCCGCCGCAATGCGCGTGTTGATAATGCCGCACTCCAGCGCGACGGAATACGGCGAGCGCGCGACGCCGCCCGGGGATACGGCGCGGCTTTCTTCCGGTACGGCGCGCAGGTCGGCGATGAGGCGGTCGTTCGCCCGATCCAGCGCGGCGACGAATCGTTCGGCAACGTCTAACATGGTGTTTTCCTTTTGGTCGGACGTTTGTAAACGTCCGACTCCCATCAGCGCACCGCCGCCCCGGCGGGAACGCCGGTTTCCGGCGTCACCAGCACCGGGCGACCGTCGGGACCGTCCACCGCGAGGAGCATGCCCTGCGAAACGATGCCGCGCATCTTGCGCGGCGCGAGATTCGCGATCACGATGATCTTTTTCCCCGTCAACTCCTCCGGCGTGTACCACTCGGCGATGGCGGACAGCAGGTCGCGTTCGTCGCCCGCACCGACCGAGATACGCAAGTGAAGCAGTTTGTCGGCGTTCGGCACCCGCGTCACGGAAAGCACCTCGGCGACCTTGAGTTGCACTTTGGCGAAGTCGTCAATCGTGATGTACGCCGGTTCGATAGACATCTCGATAGTGCGGTCATCAAGTGGTTGGGCAGACTGGTGTTGGGTGTTGGGTATTGGGTGTTCGGTTTCGGACATGCTTTTCGCTTTCGTCTCTGACTCCCCCTCTTTCATTCCGATGAGAGAGGGGGTTGGGGGGTGAGAGGAAGATGCAGCGATCTTCTTCGAATCGATGCGCGGGAATAATGGCGTCGCTTCGCCGGTCAGCGTGCCGGGTTGCAGGACGCCGAACTGCTTCTCGGTTTCCCACGCGCCTTCCGCACCGAATGTTTCGGCGACGCCTAACTGTCTCGCCATTTCTTTCGCGGCGTTCGGCATAACGGGCGACACCAATAGCGCGGCGAGGCGAGTTCCTTCTAAGGCGTTGTATACCGCGTCCGCGACCGCCGCGTCGTCGCCCTGTTTTGCCGCGATCCACGGCGTTTTTTCAGCGAGGTAAACGTTCACCGCCGAGATCAGTGTCCACGCAGAATGGAGTGCCATGCCCCAATCGAACTTCGCCAGCGCGGACTCGTAGCCCGCCACCGCCGCGTCCGCGACCGCTTTCAAGCCGCCATCTAAGGCGCGTGGGGTAGGTACCTGCCCCGTGTGATAGCGGGCGCGCAGGGTGCGGTTGAGCACGTTGCCGAGATCGTTCGCCAGATCCGTATTGAAGCGGGACACGAGCATTTCCACCGAAAACTCGGAGTCGTCGGAGAACCGAATGTCGCGCACGAGGTAGTAGCGGAGCGCGTCCACACAGATCCGCTCGCTCGCACCACTCGCTTCCTGCAAGAGCGCGACCATGTCCTGCGGCGACGGGATATTGCCCTTCGACTTTGCGCCCTTCTCCCCGCCGACCGTCCACCAGCCGTGCCCGACGATGTGCCCCGGTAGCGGCAGATCGAGTGCCATCAGCACGGCTGGCCAGAACGTCGCGTGGAACCGGGTGTAGATCTCTTTCGCCATCAGGTGCGCGTCGCAAGGCCAGAGCGTGTCGTAGCCCGCGTCGGGCCAGCCAGTTTCGGTCAGGTAGTTGATCAGCGCGTCGAACCAGACATAGATCACCGCCGTGTCTTCCGCGCCGGGAACCGGGATGCCCCATCCCGTGCGGTTTTGCGTGACGGTAATATCGCGCAAGCCCTCGTCGATGAATGCGAGGACTTCGTTGCGGCGCGTCGGCGGCAACAGGAAGTCCGGGTTCGACAGGATATGCGCTTTCAGGCGGTCGCCATACGCCGACAGTTTGAAGAAATACGCCTCTTCCTGCACACGCTCCACGGTCGCGCCTTTGTTCACGCCCTCGGCGATCACGGTTTTCGTCGCGGCATCTACATCGGTGTCGCGGAAAAACGTCTCGTCCTTGACCGAGTACCAGCCCTCGTAGGTGCCTTTATAAATGTCTCCGGACGCGGACAGACGACGAAAAATCTCCTGTACAACGAACACGTGGCGCGGGTCGGTGGTGCGAAAGAAGTGGTCATAGTCGCAATCGAGGAATTTCCACGTTTCGACGAACCGTTGTGAAACTTCGTCCACGAACGCCTTCGGTTCCTTGCCCTCTTTTTGCGCGGCTTCTAAAACTTTGCGGGCGTTCTCGTCGGTCCCGGTCAGGAAATATGGGCGGGTGCCGCGCAGGTGCTGGTACCGTTTCAGAGCGTCGGCGAGCAGGGTCGTGGTCGCGGTGCCGATGTGCGGTGAGCCGTTGACGTAGTAGATGGGCGTGGTGACGTAGTAACGTTTTTGGATGGAAGGCATGGTAGGGACAGTATCGCCGGACGCGGCGCGATGAATAAACGTCCGGCGATTAGTGTACCGTATCCTATACCGTTATTTCTTGTCTTGTTTTAAATTGGCAAAACGAACGTCCGATGTGTTGGCAAGCGATTCACGACATGCATAAGCCAAGTTGAGTGAACGAATTTTCAATTCACTCACAGTGCACGTTCCAGGTTCATTCAAGCAATGACCAAAATTAACCATACTTTGTTTAACAACAGTTTGGTCAGTTGTTTTAACCCCAGCGTCTTCTACAATGGCAAGTGGTCCCCAGTATAGAATCCAGAATCGCGATTTGGCTCTGGATTTTGCATCAGCATCAGATGATGTAGCAATGGTCGCCGCCGCTTCAGAAGCCTCGAAATAGAGCTGAATCTGCTTCTCTGAAAAGGGTATAAACCTCTCGTAGTCTTGCTTCATTTTCTGCTGTAAAAAGTCCTTGTTTGCAACGGCTTGCTGTTTCAGAAGTTCCTTATTTGCAGTGTCTTGCTGTTTTAGAAGTGCCTGATTCGCTAAAACTTGTTGCTCGTGGTACTGCCATAAGCCGACAAAAAATCCCAACACAGTGATCATAGAGGAAATGACCGGGATAAACTTAGACGCTTTTTCAGTCCCAGTTGGGTTTTCGAGTTGGTTGATCTCAAGACTAAGCTTTTGATCAGCGAGAGGGAGGGACTTATCGATCACATACTTCTGTTTGCTTGTTGTCATCCTAATCTACCTTGCCAATTGTCGTGATGTAACTCGGCGGGGCAAGCCCCGCAGGTTACATTTAATTGTGGGCGAATAGGATGCAATCTTTAGGTTTAAATATATAGCCTCAGCGATAGGGAATGTTGATGGTTAGTGTGCCGTACCTCTGCCCCCGGCGGTAAGTAGCGGTGTCCGCGTGGCGCGATCACGACCGGAACAGGAGCGCGTACGCGAGTAGTTCGACGACCTGGTTGGTCGCGCCGAGGCAGTCGCCGGTCAGACCGCCGACGAAGCCTCGAAAGAACCGTTCCGCGCCGTAGCACACCGCGAGCGTCATCCCGAACGCCGCCAGTGTCGCGGGGACGCCGAATGTGATCGCGCCGAACGCGGCGACGGTCGCGGTCGCGATGATCAGCCGCCGCTGTGTGACCTGCCCGGCGAACGGTTTCGCCAGCGATTCGGGGTCGTCCACGTACGGTGTGCGCCAGATCAGCCATACCGACGACCATCGCCCCAGCGCGTGCGCGAACGGCAGGGCACAGATCGCCTGCCAGAGGGGGAACGCGCCGACAAGCAGGATCTTCGCCGCGATCAGCAATGTTAAGCCGACCACGGCGAACGAGCCGACGCGGCTGTCGCGCATGATCTCGCGCCGCTTTTCGGGCGTGTAGCCGCCGAACGCGTCGCAAACGTCGGCGAACGCGTCTTCATGGAATGCCCCGGTGACGCACGCCGTCGCCGCGACCGCGAACACGGCCGCGAGCGTCGGGGTGAACAGGGCGTGCGCGACGAGATAGACAAGCGCGCCGATCCCGCCGACGATCAGCCCGACCAGCGGGAAATAGGCGGTGGAGCGTACCAGTGCGCCGGGACTGTGGTCCACGTCGGGCGGGACGCGGATTCGGGTCAGGAACATGATAGCGGTTAGAATGTCACGGCGCATGGTGTTGGTGGACGAGATTGGTTTCGTTTTATTCGGGGAACTTCGTTCTTTTGGTGCGGGGAATTTCATTCCTCCGGTGGAAGCGCGACGCTTGGTGTTCCTTCGGAACGCGGACAGTACCGGTCATCAAAAGGGGCATCAGGAAGCGTTACTCCTTATGCGTTCCGAAGGAACACCAAGCGTCGCGCTTCCACCGGAGGAATGAAATTCCCCGCACCAAAAGAACGAAGTTCCCCGAAACGCTTGGTGTCAGTGTACGCGGCTTTCGCGTCCCGTGTCTACCCCGGCATCCGCAAAGCCCGCCATCTCCGAAAGAAGCCGTACCGCCGACTCTATCAGCGGTAGTGCCAAAACCGCGCCGCTCCCCTCGCCGAGACGCAAGCCGAGCGTGAGGAGCGGTTCGGCATCCAGCGCGGACAGCGCAAGTTCGTGCGCATGTGCCGCCCCCCGGTGCGCGAAAATCAGATACGGCTTGAGTTCGGGGGCGAGGCGGACGGCGGCGAGGGCGGCGACGGTGACGATAAATCCGTCTACGACCACGGCGCACCGCTGATGCGCTGCGCCGATCATCGCGGCGCACAGGGCGACGATCTCCTTGCCGCCGACCGCGCACAGCGCGCCCCAGGTGTCGCCGACATGCGGGGCATGAAGCGCGACCGCCTGTGCGACCAGAGCGCGCTTCGCCTGAAACCCCGCGTCGTCCACGCCGGTACCGCGCCCGACGGTTTCGTCCGCGCTTGCCCCGGTCAGCAAGCAGAGTAGCGCGGATGCCGACGCCGTGTTGCCGATGCCCATCTCGCCGAGCGCGAGCACGTCCGCCGGGAGCAGACCCGCCGCCGCGTCCGTCCCGGCATCCCAGGCGCGGAGCGCGTCCCGCTCGCTCATCGCCGCTTCGTGCGAAAAGTCACGGGTTGCTTCCTGCTCCCCGACCCCGACATCCGCCACCGAAAGCGTCGCCCCGACCTGCCGCGCCAGCACACAGACCGCCGCGCCGCCGCTCCGGAAGTTCTGAAGCATCTGCCCCGTGACGGTCGCCGGGTACGCGCTGATTTCGGGGTGCGCCCACGCGACGCCGTGATCGGCAGCGAAGATCAGGACGCGTTTCTCCCGCACGACGGGCAGGGCGCGTTCCTGAATCCCGGCGAGTTGCGCCGCGAGCGATTCCAGCCGCCCCAGACTACCGGACGGCTTGGTGCGGGATTCCCAGCGCGTCAGAGCCGCCCGGTAGTCCGTATCGGAGAACGGCGGAATCGCCCGCAGCAGCGGCGGCACTAACGGCGTCCCTGTCGGCGGCGGACAAGAACAGTGCCGATTGCCAGCCCGGTCCCGAGCAACGCGAACGTGCCCGCCTCTGGCACAACGGCGACGACCTGTTGCGGCGTGCGCGGTGCCCCGGCGTTGTCCGGGTTCCAGCGGAAGCCGATCCAGGAAGCCGTTTGCAACTGATTGTCGGGCACCAGCGGGTCGGGTGGCGCGGTCGCAAGGGTGATGGATGAGACGCCGAAATTTGAGTTGACCCAGGTCGCGCCGTCGAAGCCGAGCCAGAGGTTCCAGAAGGCGTTCGGCTCACCTGTATTACTCCCTTGCCCAAAAACCGGGTCGAAATGGTTGAAATGGTACCGTCCGTTGTAGCCGAATCCCTGGTAATACCCGCTACCTAACGTGGCGACGAAACCGTCCGCCCCGGTCAACTCCGCTGCGAGGGCTTGCACGTAATCGTCGCCAGTCTTCGTCCCTTCGTAGTGCCAGCCGAAAGCATAAGTTTCCGGGTTCGGACCGGGGTCGTTGAAGTCGAGAACGAAATAGGCGAGTTTCGAAGTCGGGGTCGGCGTTCCGATGAACGCGGAGATGAGCGGTTCGGCTTGTGCTGCCGAGCATAGAGAGACCGTCGCTGCGAAAAGCGCGGCGGTTCTGAAAATAAAACGCATACGGGTTGTCCTTCTCTCTCACGGGAAACACAGTGCCGCCGGACAGACGGGCGGGACGCCCGAAGCGACACGGACAAACGCGAAGAAGAAAGAAGAACGGGAATCTAACACCCCGCCCGCCGTCACCTGTTTCGCGCAGGTCTGCTCGCGCCATCGCGGTGAGAGACGCGCGGCGCGGGAACGATGCTCGAAGATTGGTGACCCGACTTGCCGGTGTAAAACAGGCTCCACGGTTGCGCGACAGTGCCGGAATGGAGAAAATGGCGGACGCCACTTTCCCGTCACCGACTTCCCCACGACCGCCCCGCCGCTGTTAGCAAGCGACGCGAACGATCCTGACCAACGAGACGCACGGATAGTACCACCCGCGTAGCGATTCTGTCAACCCGGTTTTTTGGCAACGCAGGGCAAGCGCACCTAAATCGTCCCCGGGGCGTGAACGCCCCGGCTAACGTCCCCCAAGCCGGATAAATCCGGCTCCCGACAAGGGCTGACCGTTCCACCCACGGCTCGGTGGACTGGATCAGCCCGCTTTAGCGGGCTTGAAAAGCGTTAGCCGGGGCGTTCACGCCCCGGAACCGGACGACCGAATGAAACTGTGCCCGGGGACCACGCTTATCGGTCGCGCCCGGTGCGCAAGGTTTGCGCCTTCGGCTCTTCGGGCGTGTTCCACGAACCCACTTTTTTGGCGGTGACGACTTCCTCGGAGATCGGGGCAACGCCGGACTTACGCTCCTTCGCCGCCTCTTTTTCCGACCGTTTCGCCACACGCCGCGCCCGTTCACGCTCCCGGCGTTCGACCTTCTTTTTGTATTCCAGAAATCCCGACTCGAACGCCGCGCCACTCGCCGGGTATACCGTCGCGACGTGCGACACCATTCCCGCGCCCCACGCTATCGCCGGATACACGAACCAGGGATGCCCGCCGCCGGTGACGAGCCAGATGAGGAAAAGCATCACGCAGATGGAAAGGTAGGAGCCGAGATGCGGCGAGATCGTCCCGCGCCGCTCGGCGACGAACGCCGCCCGCAACGCCGCCTCGCTCGCGCCCGCCTCGCGCTCCGCAAGTACCGCGTGAAGCGTTTCCGGGTCGATGTCGAGTTCCGCCGCCATCGCTTCGAGCCGCTCGCGCGACACCGACGCGACGGAACCGACGGCGCGCGCCTGTCGGCGCGCCGCCTCCATCAGAACCGCTTCCGCCTCGCTCGTATCGAATCGTTCCTGTGCCATCGTTGCTATTACCGGTGCCCGCATCTATTATACATCCCCGATACGAGACTGCGACGACACCTCCGAAGACGGAAGGGTGGTTGGGGACTGGGTGTTAGGTGTTAGGTAGTCAGCGTCCGTCAGTTTCGATCATGGGTTGCGATTATCGGATGCGATCATCGGTTTCACCGACGCCTATAGGTGGCTCCGCCACCGAGCGTCCTCCGGACGCGGGCATGTCGGAATCGTCCGGCAAC
>JAYULM010000401.1:0-8404 GCA_043763605.1 Armatimonadota bacterium
CGCGTCATCTTGTAAAATGGGCATGGATAGACTTTCCGATGGTTGAAGTGTGGTAACTCCAGTCTATCGGAAAGCCTGTCTTATCCCGAACTCACGTTATTTACGTGGTACTCGCTGACCGATCAGGTAGGCTGGGACTCGGCACTACGGGAGAAAAACGGGAACGTCAACCCTCTGGGCTTGTACGATCTCGACCGCAATATTCGCGCCGTCGGCGTGGCATAAAAGCAACTCATCGTCGATTGGTGCGAGGTGCTGCCGGTTCGGAGCGTTTGTCTGCGGGTGCTGGTCGTCCTGCCCAGCGAACAGGACGAGCGCGGGGTACCGACAGCGGCGTTCGGTCGCCGGACCAAGCGCGAGGCGGACAAATTGAGTAACACGGCGACTGGTCCGTCCAATCCTTGTTAAGGGATATCCTATCCAGAATGTTCCATTGCGACGCAGGAGGGGCGGCGGCGGAAATGGGAATGACGGCGGGTTATTTCTCCTGCAGCAAATGAAGCCGGTTCGCGCTGAGAGACTCGAAAACCTGCTTGTCGCCGTCGGACCACTGGACAGTTACCCGCGCCGTGTCGGCACTTCCAAGCCCGACGTGGATTCGCTTGTCGGAGGCACTCAGGTAGGAACCGTCGGAGTGGCAGTGCCGCAAAAATTTCCTGCCATCCGCTTCTACGATCACTGTCGCACCGTAGCCATCGCGGTTGGATCGCTTGCCCTCCAGTCGCAGGGAGAGCCAGTTACCGGCATCAGGAACCTCGTTGTGTAGCAGAAGGGGGGCACCCTCGCTATTCACGACGAGCGCGTCCACGCGCCCGTCGTTATCGTAGTCACCGACAGAAAGCCCGCGTCCCACGAGGGGCTCACGCGCCTTGCTATCAAGTGCTGCGGTTTTTTGTACGAACGTCTCGTCCCCCTGGTTTTGGAACAGTTGGAGCGGTTGCCGGTAGGTCACTCCGCTTGCCATCTCCGTCGCATTGCTCTGTACATGACCGTTGGCGATCAGTAGATCCAGTGTGCCATTGTTATCGAAATCGAAGAATTTACACCCGAATGCTACGTAAGGGAACGTCTCCTTCAGACCCATTCTCTGGGAGCGTTCCGTAAAGACTCCCCCCGGTTCCGCGATGTAAAGGCACTTGTCTTCATTCTGGTACGTCATCACAACAAGGTCGAGCATCCCATCCCCGTTGACATCACCCCAATCCGCGCCCATTCCGCCGTGCAAGCCGCCCGTGCTGTCGAAGGCTGTCCCCGAAATATCGCCGTGATTTTCCCAGCCCTTCTTCGTCGCAACGAGAAGATCCCCCGGCATCTCATCGTTCGCCACTGCGACCTGGAACGGCCGGTCGGCGTGCGGCGGAGCTACCGCGACCCCGAGTACCTTTCCGGAGGTCTCCGGTAACGTCGCTTCTTTAAACTGCCCGCCCGGACTTTGCAGATACAGCCCGCCCTTGTGCGGATCGTAGTGGCGCGGGCCGCAGGAAGTGCTCATCGTCCCGTCGCCGCACAACCGGGTCGAGTTGGGTCCGAAAGCGACGTAATTCCCGACGTACAGGTCCAGCAAGCCGTCCCCGTTGGCATCGAAAAACGAGCAAGAGGTTCCCCAGGGCTGCTTGGGAATGCCGGATCGCTCCGTCACGTCCTGAAACTGACCGCCCTGGACATTGCGAAGCAGGCGTCCTCCATCATAGGCGGACAGATAGATGTCTGCGAATCCGTCGTTGTCGTAGTCCCCGACGGCACAGCCCAGGAAGTGGTCGGGCATGCCTGTCGGGAGCATCGTCGCCGACGCGTCGGTGAACTTGCCCTTGCCGTCTCCCAGGAACAGTGCCGTCGGCACCCCTACCAGAAGAACGTCGAGATTTCCGTCGCCGTTGGCATCCAGGAACGCGGACCCGTTTCCGATGGTTTGAAGTATGTCCAGAGGACGCTCGCCCGGAATCGTCCAGCGGTACGTCAGACCACTTTCGGAAGCGGGAACGGCGCGGAGGAGCCCCGGTTCCGCCTTTGATTGGGGCGGCGTGGCGGCGGGAGGGACGGACTTGGGGGCACATGCCGCTCCTGTCAGCAAAAGGACCAGCGCGAATCCAAAATTTGCCATAGATATCTTCATCAATTCGTTTCCTTCTCTGTCGCGCGGCTGCTGGCACGTAGCATCTCCTCATAGGCGGCGAAATTCTCCCCCGCGCCTGTCTGCGCGAGGCGTTGCTCCAGGGCAGCCATCTCGCGAAGTGCTTCCGGATGATCCGGTTGCTGGGAGAGAAGGATGCGGTAGTGCGCCATAGCTTTCAGGGGCTGTTGATTCTTCTGGCATAGCCGCGCGACCTTCAGACGCTGGACCGGATCGCGGATGTCGTCGTAAAGCTTCTCCTGTGCGGCGAGGAAGTCCACCGAATCTTTCTGAATCTGACGCGATCGCTGTAACGCTTCCCGCGACTCGGTGGTCTTGCCGACGGCGGCGTAGGCACGCGAGAGCAGATACCAGGACTCCTGCAGGCGCGGATTCTCCTGGGTTAGCTCCCGAAGTAGCGTGACCGCCTCGGCACTGCGTCCCTGCTTCAGTGCCAGTGTGCCGAGACTGAAGCGCGTATACGCATGGCTCGGATCTGCTTTGAGGACGCGGTTCAATAGAGCACCCGCTTCCGCCAGGGCGGCACTCGTGCGCCGATTGGTAGCGAGAAATCCTCCCAAGCGCGCCAGCGTTTCGACCGCATCAGGAGCCAGTGCCAGCGCACTCCGGAAAGCCGCCTCAGCATCGTCTATCTTTCCCGCATCGGCGAGAGTCTCCCCGAGTTCCATACGATAGTTGGGGTTATCGGGAACCAAGGCGACACATTTTTGGAGGGCGGCGATCTGCTCATTGACCCGCGTATCTATCAGTCCCAGTGCCTGGTGAAAGAGATACCAGGCCTCAGGATCGTTTGGATCCAGTTGGGTCGCCTTTTCCAGACGCCGGATCGCCTCGTTAGCCAGTCCGAATTCCAGTGCCCTCTCACCCAGATAGAACTGCGAGGCGATCAAGTCAGGCGCGAGTTCGGTGGCTTTCGTGAAATAGGGAACCGCCTGCTGAGAGCGTCCCTGGTGGAAGAGAGACAGTCCGACTCCTTGCAGGGCGATGGCGTTGGTGGCATTTCGCCGAACGGCTTCCTGGAAACGGCGCCCGGCTTCCTCATATTTCTGTTGTACCAGCAAGGAGTTCCCCTCAACGATCAGATCCGCTTCGGAAAGCGTGATCAGTCGCTGCGCCGTCATCCGGGGATCTTGCTCCAGGGCGGCTATCTCCGCACGCACTGCCGGATCATCCTTATCCATCCCCTCGAGAGCTCGGCGTGCGTCCCAAAGGCGGCCCTGTGTCCGGTAGACACGGGCGAGCTCCCGGCGCAATTCTCGCATTTTCGACGGTTCCGGTTTTCGAGCGAGTTCGCTCAGGACCACCCGGCGCCTTTGCCGGGCAGCGACCAGCGTCCGGTGTAGCGTACTCGCAGACCTGGATTCGGCGGTTCTGCCCAGTGCCCGCAGTACGATGCTCTGGTCGAAAACGACCTCCGGGTTGGCGGGATCGAGAAGCCTTGCGGCGGCGAGCGATTCCAGTGCTTCCTTCCAGCGTTTCTGGTGCATCCGCAGCTTGGCGACGATATGGGGATAGAGCGGAACGACCTTCTCCAGGGCGGCCGCTTTTCGCAGACACGCTTCGGCTTCGCTCAGTTCGGATGTCGTCGGGTCGGTGCCGCGCACCAAACTGTGAGCCAGGGCAAGCCAGGGAAGGGGGTCCTTGGGAACGAGCTCTGTCGCGCGGCGGTAATGTATAGCTGCTTCCGAGAACAATTTCTGCGTCATCGACAGATCACCCCGGGAGAAGACGCCTAGCCAGGCATCCGGCTGGAGACGCGCCGCCTGATCCAGCGCGGTCTTCGCATCGGGCAGTCGATCCGTAACCAGGCAGGTCCTGCCCAGCATGATCCAGGCTTCGGCATCCCGGGGTGCCAGGGTCGTGGCGCGCTTCGCGTGGTCATGCGCCGACGTGGGGGCGTCGCGGGTGAGCAACAGATTGGCGAGTCGAACGTGTGCCGTCGCGCTCTGGGGAAACCGTTTCAGCATCTCTTTGAGGATCTGCTCAGCATGCGCTGAATCGCCCTTGCTTTCGGTGAGCGTGGCGAGTGCCAGCCAGGTCTCGGTGCGGGTCGGGTCAGCCTGGAGAGACGCCTTGAGCAGTCGCTCCGACTCCAGCGTGTCAGCTGCTTTTTGACGGGCGAGGGCGAGATAGTAAAGGGCGATTCCGTCGCCCGGACTCTTCTGGACGATTGCGCGCAACTCTTTCTCGGGCGCACGCTTCAGTCGTGCTTCGTGCTGCCGAGGGGCGATCCAGAGTATACCGCCCGTTGCCAGTGTCGCTCCCAAAAGTGGCATCAAAATGAATAGCCGGGATTTGTTACGCATAAGTATTATTGTATCACCGGGGCGGGGTCTGCCATAGACCACGCCCCGGCGCGGCACACTGTGTCATCAGTTGGTGGGGATGATCGTGTTGCCCGAAACTTTACCCCCCGGGCAGGCAAGGCTCGCCTGGTACGCGTCGGCGGCTGACGCCCTGGCATCACTCAACTGCGGCAGCCAGTTGCGCGGTGTCACCCGACCATGCCGCACGGCCTTGGCGTGTCCGTCGGCGTACAGGACGTTCGCGAAGCCCGTGCCGACGCCGTTTCTGGCGTGGCGGTAGGCGGGCTGTTTAAAGCGCCACCCAGTGATGCTCGGATCCTGGAAAGTATTCTCATATTGCGTGTAGTCGTAGCACTTGCTCTGAAGCGCGTACCAGTTGCAGGCTTTCATACCGGTATCCGAGCAGTCGCGCGGACCATCGATGTCGCCTCCGTCTCCGCCTCCAGGTGCTACACCAACGCGAATCATGTCGGTGGGGGTATCCGCAGTGCCGTCAGGGAGCGCCACGCGAGCGGTTTCTGCGATGGTAATCACTTCAGCCGGTCGCTGGATATCAGCCATACTCAAGGATCTGTCTTTCGGCGCTTCGTCACCAGGCCCGCCGGGATTCCACCCGTACGCCACGCCCATCAGGTTTCCATTGGAACTGTACGCACTTGAAACCTGGTTTGTGCCGATCGTATCAGCACTCAGGCACTCCCAGACTCCTTTAGCGGAACTCGGACTGCCCATGACGGTATAGCTGTTTCCGACATAGGGCTGAAGCCCCGCAATGAAGTGGTCAGTAGCACCACCACCCCAGGCAAAGCCATACGTTTCGTCGTAATCCTGCAGATACATCGTCTGTGCCGTGCCGATCTGCTTGGTATTGGAAAGGCAGGACACCTGCCGTGCTTTCCCCCTCGCCTCGGCGAACACCGGGAACAGTATTGCAGCGAGGATTGCTATAATAGCGATAACGATAAGTAGCTCGATGAGAGTGAAACCGAATTTCCTAGACTGTACAACCTTCATTGGATAGTTTCCTTTCTAGGGGGAATAAACTCACACTCGTGAATGTGAGAAAAGACGATAGTCAAAATGAATAGCCGGGTTTGCTACGCATAACGATTATAACAACGCCGGGGCAGGGTCTGCTGTAGACCCTGCCCCGACACAGCACACTGTGTCATCAGTTGTTGGGAATGACGTCGGTGCCCGAAATTTTACCCCCCGGGCAGGCAAGGCTCGCCTGGTATGCATCGGCGGCCTGCGCCCTGGCGTCGCTCAACGTCGGCAGGAAGTTGCGCGCGCGCATGCCGCCGAACGGCACGGACTTGGCGTGTCCGTCGGCGTACAGGACGTTCGCGTTGCCCTTGCCGACGCCGGATCTGGCGTGGCGGTAGGCGGGCTGTTTGAAGCGCCACCCGGTGACGTTCGGATCTTTGAGAGTATTCTCATAGTTCGTGTAGTCGTAGCACTTGCTTTGAAGCGCGAACCAGTTGCAGGCGATCGTGCCGGGATCCGAGCAGTCGCGCGGACCCTTGATGTCGCCGTTTTCGGTGAGCGTGGTGCCAACGCGAATCATGTCGGTGGGACAATCCCCATCGCCGTCGTCCTTAACCGCGCGGCTGACCTCAGAGACGGCCATCAGTTCGGCCGGGCGCTGGACATCAGCGAGGGGTACGGATCTATGTAACGGTGCTTCGGTGCCGGGCCCGCCGCCCCACCCGTACGCCACGCCGACCAGGTTTCCATTGGCACTATACGACATAGAGACATTGTTTTTACCGATCTCCTCGGAACTCGGGCACTGCCAGACGCCGTTCGGGGAGCCCGAGGTATTGGTGCTATGTTTGAGGTAGGGCTGAAGCCCCGCGACGAAGCCAACGCCATCGCCCCAGGCGAAGCCGAACGTCTCGTCATTATCCTGCAGATACATCATCTGCGCTGTGCCTAACTGCTTGGCATTGGAGAGGCAGGAGATCTGCCGTGCTTTATCCCTCGCTTGCGCGAAGACTGGGAAAAGTATAGCGGCGAGGATCGCGATTATCGCGATGACGACGAGTAGCTCGATGAGCGTAAAACCGAATTTCCTGGACTGTACAACCTTCATTGGGTAATTGCCTTTCTATGACAACGGAATCAGACTGGTGAGTCTGAAAAACGACGATATTTAAAAGTGCCTCCTTACCACGGCATTTGATATTCTATGGAGCCTTGTAATAACTTTTCACTGACTGCGCCGCGTATTGTTGTCCCATCAGGGCGACTACTTTCGCTTTGTCTTCTGCAGACAGTTTTTCGATGTCACCACCACACTCCTGCGACTTTTTCTTGACCCAGTTGATTTCAATCATGCGCGGATGACTGTCAGGCAGAGTAACAGGACCTTCTACGTTTCTTTGTGATATGGAGTAGCTGATTCCGACCGCCACTATGGCGGCACCGACGGCAAATGCTGCGATGACATTCTTTTTTTCCATGGTATTGACTGCCCTTAATCTTGCCTTAGGAAAGGCAGTAGTTCTGTGCGCGCTGATGTAGCAAATAGCAATTCAAGGGCGTCGCTGTTCTTGATAATCATCCCCACTATTATTTATCCCTCAGTTTGAAAAATCGTTTTTTCATCAACTATATCTCTAATACAATCATATTTTTCAACGATTGTCGACACTTACAACAATGTTTTGCCGGGCACGGTGGCAGTAGACGCCCGAACGTCGAGATGGCATGGAAACATCTCGATTCTGAGATCGTCTACTGCCTCGTCACCTGCGGCTGAGACATTCTCATCGATGAGAATTTCAACACACCTTGCAATCATTGCCCCGAGGGGTTGTCGCACACTCGTCAGAGGCGGCGTGTATGATTCGCATAACGGGGTGGAATCGAAACCTATAACGGACAGGTCACGCGGCGTTTCCAACCCAATCTGGCGAGCGCATTGCATCACCGACGATGCCAGAGAATCATTAAAGGTAATGATGCCGGTAGGACGCGTGACCGGGTCCATGAGCGGCGTCAT
Source organism: Armatimonadota bacterium (assembly GCA_043763605.1). Classification (GTDB taxonomy): domain Bacteria; phylum Armatimonadota; class Armatimonadia; order Armatimonadales; family Armatimonadaceae; genus JACMIU01. The sequence goes on from JAYULM010000401.1 coordinate 7,445, forward strand.
GATCGACTCACCAACGAAATCTCGTCGACCGTTCGCATCGGGTTCCGTCAGTACCGCTATGATTTGACGGGCATCCAAGCCGCATCGGACGCATGCTCTGGAAAACGCCCCCCAACGTTCCGCGCACTCATAACTGAGATTGTTTTGACTGACAAAGGCGAGTCTGCGATGACCCAGTTCGTAAAGATGCTCGACCGCCAGTTCCATCCCTTGGAAATTGTCGGCAATGATATTTGCCGTCGCCCCCGCGATCCGCCCACCAAAAACGACAAGGGGCCAGTCTAACTCACGGCGTAGCCGGGGTACAACCGGATCATCCACATCAGGAGCGATCCAGATGCAGCCGTCCGCGCGACCATCTCCCAGCACCGCCGCCTTTTCCGGATCGTCATATTGTACCAGATGGATCATCAGGTCGTATCCACGGCGGGTAGTAGCCGATAGTGCCCCATCAAGAGCCTCTATGTAGAAGCTCCCTGAGTGTGTATTCAGAAGCGAGGACACGAAGTATGAGGCGAACAGGATACTATGTGTTTTTCGCCGCTGCAGAGATTGCGCAATTGCGTTCGGTCGGTACCCCAGAGAACGTGCGGTCTGGCGTATACGCTCCTCAGTTTCCGGTCTCACCCTGGTGTTCACATGGCGATTACCGTTCAGGACAGACGAAACCACGCCGCGAGAACTGCCCGCCGCGAGGGCAACATCCTTAATGGTAGTTCGCTTGTGTGTTCGTACTTCGGACATGTGATGCACAGAATTTAGACAGGATCTTCCCTGTTGCCTGATTCTACTCTGACAAATCGGTTTTTCAATATGAGAATAACACCTTAATCCTATCGTGTCAAGTCCCACTGCTTGGTGGACAGGGCAATCGCATTAAACTGTTTGCCCTGTTTGCCCTAAAGATGGAAAACATCGGATGAAATCCTCTTCGCCCTGCCGAACTTTCCCCAATGACAC
>JAYULM010000402.1:0-8398 GCA_043763605.1 Armatimonadota bacterium
GGAGGATTTTGACATGCCCGCGTCCGAAGGACGCTCGGTGGCGGAGCCACCTATAGGCGTCGGTGGAACCGATGATCCCAACCGATGATCCCAAAACCCGACACCGTTGACAAACCGGGTAAACTGACGGCGTGGAAGTCAATCTGCAAACCCCCGCACTCCTGTTTCCGGCGATCTCGCTGTTGATGCTGGCATATACCAATCGCTTTCTCGCGCTGGCGTCGCTGATCCGCTCGCTCCACGCGACATACCGCTCTGCCCCGGACGAACGCCTGCTGGCGCAGATTCGAAACCTTCGCGTCCGTGTATTGATGATACGGAATATGCAATTCCTCGGGGTTTCCTCGATCCTGCTTTGCGTCATCGCCATGTTTCTGTTCTACGAACAACAGATCGCGGCGGCGCGGTTCGTGTTCGGCGCGGGCATGGTAGCGCTGATGGGGTCGCTCCTGTATTCCCTGCGCGAGATACACATCTCGGTACACGCGCTGAACCTGCAACTCGCCGACCTGGAGCGTGACGAGAAGCGTCTCCCCCCGCTACTCGGCGAAGAGACGCAAGGCGCGGTGGAGCGGGGCGAAAGAGTTTGAAAACGGTATGCCGAAACGGTACGAGGAAAAGGTCCAGTTTACGCAAAGGATACAAATCATGGAAAATTCAATCAATAACCTTGCGACCGTAGATGCCGGGGACGGCACCAGCCTGTCAGTAGTGGGCGATACCTACCGGGTCGTTATTTCCGGCGAGCAAACCGGCAGGTTATACGCGACTATAGACATGCTGATCCCGCCGCAAGGCGGACCCGGTCCCCACGCGCACGCCGCTATTCAAGAAGCGTTCTATGTGCTGGAAGGGGAAATCGTCGTCAAAACGAAGTCCCGAACCTACACCGCCCGGGAAGGGTCGTTCGTCAATATACCGCTGGGCGGGATGGCGCACAGTTTCAAGAACGAATCGGACCGCACGGCGCACCTGCTCTGCATCGTGATGCCCGCCGGTATGGACCGGATGTTTGAGGAGATAGGCAAGCCTGTGGCGGCGGGTACCTTCCTTCCCCCGCCCGACATGGGTCCCGAGGATCAGGAACGATTGCGCGGTATCGCCGAAAAATACGGACAGGAACTTTTTCCGCCGGACTATTTGGGTTAGCCGACAAAGATCGCGGGGGTGAATCGAAAAAACCTGCTCCTCCCCTGTGCGCTCTCACCCCCCAACCCCCTCTCTCATCGGAATGAAAGAGGGGGAGTCCGGGACAGTAAAGCGCTTCCGCTTGTCGGGCGGTCTGGGAAACGCGGTAATATGTCTCCCCGGACTCCCCCTCTTTCATTCCGATGAGAGAGGGGGTTGGGGGGGGGGAGAGCGGGTTATGCCATTGGGTCCGGAACCTTTACGAACCGAACGCGATCCTGCTCCCTTCCGGCTTTTTCGCGACCGCCTCGCGCAACGTCGCGGTCTGGTCCTCGTAGCCGGGCTTTCCGAGGAGCGCGAACATGTTCTTCTTGTACGCCTCGACGCCGGGCTGGTCGAACGGGTTGACGCCGAGCAGATAGCCGGACACGCCGCACGCCCGCTCGAAGAAGTACAGTAGCGCGCCGAGGTGGTAGGCGTCCAGCGTCGGGATTGTCAGTGTCATGCTCGGGACGCCGCCGTCGCGGTGTGCGAGTGCGGTCGCCTCGAACGCAGCATGGTTGATGTCGGTGAGCGGTTTGCCCGCGAGGTAGCCCAGTTCGTCGGCGTCGTCGCCCTCGGGGAGCGGGACCACCGGTTCGCCTTCCGCCCCGACCTGCACGAACGTCTCGAACAGGAACCGACGCCCCTGCTGGACATACTGTCCCATCGAGTGGAGATCAGTGGTGAACTCGACCGACGCCGGGAAGAGCGCGGAATGGTCCTTGCCTTCCGACTCGCCGAACAGTTGCTTCCACCACTCGATCAGGTAGTGCAGGCGCGGCTCGAACCCGACGAAAAGTTCGGTCGCGAAGCCCTGGTTGTACAGCAGGTTACGCGCGGCGGCGTAAAACAGCGCGGGGTTTTTCAGCGGGTCGGACTCGGCGTCGATTGCCGCCTTGCAGTCTATCGCGCCCTGCCGGAGCGATTTGATGTCGATCCCGGCGTACGCGATGGGAAGCAGACCGACCGCCGACAGCACCGAATAGCGTCCGCCAACATCGTCGCCGATGGGGAGAGTGCGATAGCCGATCTCGTTTGCCACTTTGCGCAGCGCGCCCTTGTTTTTATCGGTTGTGGCGACGATCAGGCTTTTCGCGGCATCCACCCCCGCCTGTTTTTCCACGAACGCGCGCAGGAGCCGGAACGCGACCGCCGGTTCGGTGGTCGTGCCGGATTTGGAAACGACGTTCAGGGCGACGCGCTTGCTTTCGAGGCGCGTCATCAGATCCGTGTGATAGCGGGACGAGATGTTCTGCCCCGCGAACTCCACCTTCGGCGCGTCGTGCGCGGCTAATGCCTCGATCACCGCCCGCGAGCCGAGGTACGACCCGCCGATCCCGATCACGACCAGCGTGTCGGATTGGGCACGCAGATCGGCGGCAATCGCTTCGATCTCCGCGATTTCGCCGTCGCTAACTATCACCGCCGGGTCGAGCCAGCCGCGAAAGTCCGCGCCTGCCCCGGTTCCGTCGGTCAATGTATCGGACGCCCACTGGAGGCGGCTTCTCCACGCGCCTACCATAGCAGGCGTCACATTCGGCGCGAGGTGCGCGGCGTCAATCGTCAGGGGAATAGTCGGCATATTCGATTCCTTTGTGTCGGGAAAGATTCGGCAACAGTGTACCTGAATCCCTGGGGCGATTTTTACTCACCGCGCCCCTTTCTACAAACGAAACGTCGCCTTTATCTCCGCCGCGTCGAGTTGACGAAGAACGCGCTTTTCGCGTACGTCACCGCGTAACTCCCCGATTTGCCCAGCGCGATGCCGGTGATAGCGGCGGTGCCGTCGTCGATGGTGCTCAGGGCGTTGAACAAACCGTCCGGCACTCCCGCGACGAACGCCCCGTTCGTGTTTATCGTGATCGCCCAACTGTTGTTCGCTCCGAGTGCGACGCGCGGGATCGTTTGTCCGGCGTTGAGCGAGTCGATCATGCGGGTGCGTAGCGAGGCCGGGATTCCCGCGCTGTAGAACATGTTCCGGTTGACGATGATCACCCAACTGTTGTTCGCACCGATAGCGAGACCGGTAACGGTGCCCCCCGTGTTCCCGATTTCGACCAGTTGATTGAACATCGCGGGCGGGATACCCTCTGCCCGGGTCGTCCCGGTGCCGCTGATGACCACCCAACCGTTATCCGGAGCGAGGGCGACGGCGTTGATCGGTGCGCTGGACGCGGTGCGTTCCGTCAGGTGGTCGCGGCACGACTGCGGGATACCGGTCGCCCGCCAGCGGTAGTCATCGTAGATGATCACCCAGGCGTCGTCAGTACCACGCAAAACCACATCTTTCACCGTGTTGTTATTCTGGTTCAGCGTTTCGAGCGCGGTTCGCAGCGTCGCTTCGCTCGGCGTCGGAGACGGCGATGGGGTGGGCGTCGGAGTCGGGCTTGGCGAAGGCGTCGGAGTTGGAGTCGGCGACGGCGTCGGGCTTGGTGTCGGCGTCGGGCTTGGTGTCGGCGTCGGGGATACGCCCGGGGACGGAGACACATCGGGAGAGGGCGACGCGCCCGGGGATGGGGACGCGCCCGGGGACGGGGACGCGCCTGGGGACGGGCTTGGTGCCGGGCTTGGCGACTCCCCGGGTGTCGGGGTCGGTCCCGGGGTCTCAGTGGGCAGGGGCGTCGGTGTCGGTTCGGGATCGGACTTACTGCCACCGCCGCAACCACCGATAATGGTTACACCTAGTATTGTCATGCTCAGTGCCGACAGCGCGAGGAACGGCAGGCGGCGACGAGAAAAGGGAGAGAATTGTTGCATGGTTAAAACTCGGATAGTATTCGGGGGACTTACGAGAAGTCGCCTCAGCCCGCCTAGGGATGGATATTGGGCGATGCTATCGCCTTATTATGATCTACAGCCGATTAGAGAGTTTATTTCGCCCGACGTTTCCGAGAGAACCGATTGCGCGGGGAAGTCGGCTACAGGCGACTTCCCCGCCCCGAACGTCCTGCTAATCCCAGAACGAAACGATGCCGTCGTCGTCGGCCCGGCGGGTCATCCGGCGTAGTTTCGCTCCGGTCCGCGTGAAGTCGTTGGCGTCCGCCCAGTCCGTGAGCGACTGCAACAACTTCGCCAGCCGCTCCTGCGTCCCCCCGATCCGTGGCAAAACTTTCTGCACCCACTGGAAATCGAGCGCGGCGTCGCAGTTGTCGTGCCCCGCCCCGCCGTCGAGCAAGAGCGGCGCGCCGTCCGGCGCGAACGCATGCGCAAGATAGCGCAACGATTCGTCGCGCACACGGTAACCGAACGCGAAATTCCCCGCAATCAGCAGGTCGCTCAGCCCGGAAAGGCAGGTGTAGAACCGTTCGACATAGCGGGGCGACGCATGAGCGAGCCGGTCCTCCGCGTCGGCGACTGTATCGACCCGCCCCCCGAGAAAAAGCCGCTCCCGGTCCCCCGTCGCGATCTCCGGCAACGACACGGGCGGTTTCTTTCCCCCCACCGATTTTCCGAAATGTACTTCACCAAACTCTATGACATTCGCCCGGTCGAGCACCTTCAAACCGAACGGGTGCGTACCTTCTTCGGTATTGACGGTTCCGGACAGGAAAACGTTACGCGGGAGCGTGACCGCGTCGAAGGTACCGGCGAGCGGGATCTCGCGCGTACGTGTTTCCATCGCGGATAGCACGTCGGCGAGGTAATGCTCGGCGCGTGCCAGATTCATTTCGTCGAGGTTTACGAAATAGGCGCGGTCACGGTTTTCGGCGCGCCCGGCGTCTTTGAGGAGATCCAGGAACGGCGTCCCGATGTAGTTTCCAGTCAGGGCGTTGTGATAGCCGAGGAGCGGCGACGGGTCCGACCAGTCGGGGCGCACGGGAAGCAACCGGTAGCGCGCGCGTGGGTCGCCGGAAATCCCCTCGGCGAGAAGTTCGGTCAGGCGCGTCTTGCCGGTGCCCGAAAGTCCGGCGAGGATCACGAACGGTTTGGTTTTGTGACACAGATAATAGTTGCGCACCGCGAACAGCGGGTAGGTCAGTCCCTGCGAAGTGGCGAACGCTTCGAGGTAGCGAAGCAGGTCGGCTTCGGTCGCTTCGGGCGTCGGGGGAATGTCGTACGCGCCGCCGGTTTCGCGCACGGCATCCGTTTTGCCCCGTTTTTTGCGGGCGGACGTTTTCGGCATTTCGCGGGCGTGTCGCAACACGGCGTCGAGGTCGGCGAAGTCGGGTAGGTGCGCTTCGGTGCGCGCGGCGTCAAGGATCACGAAATGGGCGAGTAACGCCGCCGCCTGCGCATCGTCCGTTTCGCCGTAACGCTCCCGCGCCAGGGTTCGCGCCGCGCTTTTCTGTTCGCGAGATGGCGTGAGGAGCCGAGTCGCTTCGCGCGTCACGAACGGGTAGCGGTCCGGGTTCGCCAGAAAAAGCAGTTGCGACGCCGTGAGCGCACCGACGCCGCGCACGGTCCGCAGAAAATCGGCGAGACGTTCGGCGAGCGACGCGTCCCCGAAAAGCAGGGCATACAGGTCGCGGGCGAACGCGTCGGTTTCGCGGTCGCGGTTCACGGCGACATTCGGGGCGAAGGCGCGGGCTAGGCGCAAAAGCGGCAGGGCATCGGCGGCGACGATGGCGGACACGTTCGCGGCATGGAAACGGTCGCGCGCACGGGCGGCTTGTTCCAGTATGCTCCGGTACGCCGCGCGTTCACCGAGATAATCCAGCCGCCGCTCCCCTTCCTGCCACCACGCCGTCGCGGAAAGCAGGGCGTTTCGTTGCTCGGGCGACAGCGACAACGGCGGTGGCACGGCAACGGCACTACGGGTTGGTTTCGCCATCGGTGAGTTGACTGTGAAGGAACGCCTGCCAGACCGGGTTCGGCTCCCAGATTTGCCGCATCCGGGCGCGTGCTTCCGTTTCGGGGACACCTTCACGCAGAACGTGATACAGATACAGGAACGCCGAAACGCGCTTGTTGGCGATGCAGTGTACGAACAGCCTTTCGCGCTTCTGCCGTGCGTCCATCTCCGCGAAGAAAAGACTCACGTCCGTTGCTTTCGGGTCTTCCCACCGCACCGGGATACACACATAGTGCATTCCCAGATCCTCGACTATCAAATCTTCATCGCGGAGCGCACCGGTCGAATCCGGCGGCGCGAGATTGATAACCGTCTCGAACCCGGCATCGCGTAGGGCAATGAACTGCGCTTCGGTCGGCTGTCCCGCCGTCGCTAGGGCGTCGAAGTGCGACACGAACGCATATATGGACTGTAGTTCGGGGGCAGATGGCATGGGGCGGGTTAGTGGACGGTGGTTAGTGGGCAGAAAAACAATTATCCGTTTACAGTTTCCATGCCCACGTCGTTCCCCCCGTCAGTTGAAACTGCGGGGACAACAGGAAACGAGAAGGGATCAGGAACCGGCTCGTCAATTCCGACCACCGACCACTATTCACTACCCACTAACTCTTATACACCCGGCGGGACTCGAACCCACGGCCAACCGCTTAGCCTACCACACTAAGTTACCTTAGCCACCGACACTGTCGGCTTGTGGTCTGGACTGTATCTTCACCATTACAGGTGCAGTGCGTACAGTCTCTACGGAGCCCTGCGATAATCAACGGCGTTTTTTACTCCGACCGACTGACTATTCTTCGCGGCTTCTACCCTCGCCGTCACGGACGTAAAATCCCGCGCGAATCGAGCCTTCAAAACCGCTCCTTCGCCCTCACTTCGTACGGCGGACCATACGCTAATTCACGACGGCGAAACAGGTTTCCTCGGTATTGTCCTATCCTACAATAGGGTGTCCACCGATACAGCACTGTCCACTTGTCCGGTTCTTGTTTCCCGAACAAGGCTCCTCACTCAAAGGCGGTTGCTCTATCCACTGAGCTACGGGTGCGAACAGCGTCAGTATATCACCGAGTGTTTGCCTCCGGCTACCGGGATCAGAACCCGAACGCGAGTTGCACCGCGTCGCCGGGGAGGGTCAGGGAGGCGATACGCGCGGTGCGCGCCGTGCCGAAACCGCGCACCTGTCGCAGACGACCGTCCCGCGCCGCGCGCACCAATTCCTCTTTCGACGACACTCCCAACGCGTTGTGTGCCCGCTCGGCGAATGCCGGACCGATGCCGGGGACGCCGCGCACGATGTTCGATACATACGCCGGAGCCGCCTGCAGAAACTCGCCGAATTGCGCCAGGTCTCCGGACGTTGCCATCTCGCCTATCTTGGCGTGGAGACGTTTACCGATGTGCTGACGTTGTCGGAACGTGATCTGCTCCTTACCATCCAAAATCTCACGTGCTTCCTTCCGCAACCCCATCATTGCCCGCCCCGCCCGTTCATACGCCGCGACGCGATACGGGTTCGCGCCGGGGTCCGCCTTCAAGAGGGTCGCCATGTTAAATAAAACCGCCGCCATGTCGCGGTTCGCCATCGCTACTTTCGTCGTATCCACTATGTCAACTCCTTCACGTTATTCGCTATTTGTTGTATCCTATTATACCACACAAGCGTTTGCCTATCCAGGCGAACATTGCCGGTATAATAGGTATCGTGACACTACGCCGCTTCGCCTTTTATGTAGCCCCGCTTATCGCCTGGATGCTGTTCATCTTCGGCTGGTCGACGGACGCCGGTTCCTCTGAACACACCCGCTCGACTCTGGAGCGCATCCTCTCCAGTCTACCGATCCTGCACGATCTGTCACAGGAACGGATACTCGCTATAGACTACGGGATACGGAAAGCGGCGCACATCTGCGAATACACGATCCTCGCGCTCTTGGCCTATCGCGCCATCCGTCAGGACCGGGCAGTCTTCCGCGACGTGGATGCATGGGGACCGCTACTGATCGGCATCCTGTATGCGTCGACGGACGAGTATCACCAGACTTTCGTGGCGTCGCGCTGGCCCAGCGTCGGCGATGTGATGTACGACACGTTCGGGGCAATGATCGGAGTGCTGGCGACGTTGTGGTGGTACGCGCGAACTGCGGTTCCGAAATCGCAACCGCCTGCGCCGTAGATTATCCGGGGCGGGGGATGTACCATCCCCGCTCCCCCTGACAAACCCGACGCAAACGAAAACAGGGGGTATACTCGGTTATCGAGCATACCCCCTGTCTTTCATTAATAATCTGGCGCCGTGCTATCTTCCCAGAGGCTTGTGCCACCAGTATTGTCGCCGCAGAAGCGTTTCACGACCGTGTTCGGAATGGGAACGGGTGGGTCCACAACGCAATAGACACCAGAAATCGGTTCCACGCCACGAAGGGCGCGGATATT
>JAYULM010000403.1:0-8384 GCA_043763605.1 Armatimonadota bacterium
CCCGCGCTGGGCGACGGTGCGTGCTCGAACCTCGGCGCGGGCGGCGTGACCCCGGACCGGATCGCCCTGATGATCGGAACCTCGGGCGCGATGCGTGTCGCGGTACCCGGCGCGACACCGCCGACCGTGCCCGCCGGGCTGTGGCGGTACCGCGCCGACCGGGAGCGGTTTCTCGTCGGCGGCGCACTCTCCAACGGTGGCAACGTCTGGTCCTGGCTGACGGAAACCATGCAACTGCCCGCGACCGGTGCGGACGAAATGATCGCCGCGATGCCGCCGGATGAGCACGGGTTGACCGTGCTCCCGTTCCTGTGCGGCGAACGCGCCCCGCTCTGGCGCGACGATCTGACCGGGGCGATCCTCGGTCTGACGCAGGCGACGACGCCACTACAGATCGCCCGTGCCGCGTTCGAGGCGGTCGGCTACCGGTTTGCGGCGATCCGGGAGCGGCTCCGCGCGGTCGTGCCGTACGCCGAGATCATCGGGACCGGGGGCGGGCTGTTGCGCTCGACGTCATCGGGGCAGATTTTAGCCGACGTTCTGGGCGAGCCGATCACGCTTTCGGGCGAGCCGGAAGGGTCGTCGCGCGGCGCGGCGTTGTGGGTGCGCGAAAAACTCGGGATGGGGCTTTTGGAGGACGCGCCGTTTGCGATGGGGCGGCGGTACGTGCCGAACCCGGACCACGCGGAAATCTACGCGAACGCGCGGGCGCGGCACGAGGCGATGCTGGCGCGTTTGGGGTAGGTTCCGTTCGGGGCATTCGGCGTTCGGGGGTTTGTAAACCCCCGAAAGCTACCCGTCACAACTCCGTCGAAGGCACCATCACTTTTTCGTAACAAACGGAATCCGGGTCCACGGCATACGCGCCCCAGCACGCGATGCGGACGAAACCGTGTTTCTCGTACAGGGCAATCGCCTCCGGTTGCCGCACCCCCGTTTCTAACCGCAAACGCGTATATACCAATGTGTGCGCCTCCCGCTCGACCGCAGCCATCAGCGCGGACCCGACGCCGCGCCCGCGCGCCTCCGCCACCACGAACATACGCTTCATTTCGGCGGTCCTCTCCGCAAAATCCGGGAGCGGGCGTAGCACCACGCACCCCACGGCGGCGGCACTATCGGCGAATCGTGCGACCAGAAACACCGCCCCGACTTGCTCTGCCTGCTCGACGGGGAACTGCGCTGCGTCGGTCTGGCTGTAGTCGGCGTACCGGCGCGCCAGTTCGTCGAACGCCTCGGCGAGCAATCGTGTGGCGTCTGCGGTACGCGGGCTTTCCGCCCGTACCGCGACGCTACCCGCCGACATCCATACCGATTCTATCGCCCACGACAAGCATTTCCGATGTGATTAAGGGGATCATCCGGGATGTATTCCCGCCCAGTACGTTTCGCTGATCGCCAAATCCTCGCGGCTGGTGTGTGCGACGTAGAGTTCGCGCGCGTGGTTCTTGCGATGTAATTCCCGGTACCTTCTCAGGGCGTGATCGGACCCGTCGAAAGATTCTGCTACATCGACCTGCTCCACGATTCGTTGCCTGCCTTCCGATCTTGCCTCGATTGCCTCGAACAATAGCCAGGTTTGTGGAAAGGATTCGCGTGCCTGTTTCCAAGTCATCATCTATCTCCTGTTTCTTCTACTCGTGCGTCGCCTCGACCGTGGTTTCGTCCACGGTCTCATAGAGCCACCGCGAAACCGCGTTCGTCGCCGGGTCCAGCACGAAGCCGCGCCGCCGGTGCGCCCAGCAGGCGTACGACACCGACACGAAGAACGAGGCGGGGAGCCGGTTCCGCGCCGCGATCTTCACGCCGAGCACCGTGGTGTCGCCGCCGAAGCCCATCGGACCGACGCCCAATCCGTTGGCGATGCGTGCGCACTCCTTTTCCAGTGCGTCCAACTCCGCGACCGGGTTCGAGTCCGTCACCGTGCGCAGGAGTTGCTCCTTCGCTACCTCGAAGCCGGATGAGCGGTCCCCGCCGATGCAGACGCCGATATAGCCCGGGGAGCACCCTTTGCCTTGCGCCTTCCAGATCGCGTCCAGCACGACCAATTTTACGCCGTCCATGTCGCGCCCTGCTTTCTTCCCCAGATCCTTCAATTCGGTCGGCAGGGAGTATTGCGAGCCGACGTTTTCACACCCGCCGCCTTTGAGAATGATCCGAACGTCTACTTCCGGTTTGCGCCACGCCTGAAAATGGAACAGGGGCGTGCCCGGTCCGAGGTTGTTGCCGGTGTTTTTCCCGGTGATCGAGTCCACCGAGTTCTGGCGCAGGTAGCCGATGGCGGTGGCTTCGGCGACCGCGCGCCGTGCGTCTTCCTCGAACGTTATCGTGTCGTAGCCGACGGGGTGATGGACATAGAACTTGATCATCCCGGTGTCCTGACAGATCGGCGCGGAGTCGCGGGCGGCGTCGGAGATGTTGCAGTCAATCGTGTCGAGTGCCATCAAGCCCCGGCTGCCTTTCGCTTCTTTATCCCGCCCTTTCTGCATGGCGGCCCGAATATCGGGCGGCAAGTCGGACGACGTGCGGCGTATCAGATCCAGTACATTATCGAACAGGGTTTCCGGCATAAATGGGGTATCTTTCAGCAGTCCAATAGCGTTGTATGATTCAGTATACGTTCGGGAGACGCGACGCGTCAACGAGGAAAATCATGGAACCGATCTGCATTCCCGCGAACACCACCGTGTATAAAACCGGATCGCTAATGGTCCTCGCCGGTTTACTCCCCGCAACTCCTGTTGCCGCCGCCGCTCACCGGTGGACCGCGATTCCGCCCGAGGGCCGCGCCATCGTATCGCAACGGCGCGGACGTTAGAACGGGTCTGCGTTGGTTTCGCGCCGTGCCGGTGGTACAATCCGGTCATCATGCCGGGCGAAAACGCTGATTTTGATCGGGAGACGCAACCGGTCCGCATTCCCCCGAACCGTCTACAGAAACTGAACCAGTTGCTCCGGCGGTTGCTGGTCGTCGCCTTCGCCTACTTCCTGCTCATGCTTTTCGGCGTGGGGCAAGCGTTGTTCGCGATACTCGCCGTGTTCCTGTTGACGGCGTTCGCGACGCTAAGTCTGTACAGTTTTCTCGAATGGGTGCGCTCCTGGGTGACTACCGCGCTACGCGCCGACCAACACGGCGTCACGGACGCCACCGGGACGCTACCAGGGGGGCTGGTACGCTGGGAGGAGATAGCGCATATCGCGGAGGGCAACCCCAACGCGGAGGGTGGCCTTCCCGACGAGCCGGTTCTACTGCTTCACCTGCACGATACGCAGGCGTATCTCGCCCGACTCCCCGAGCCGAAACGCTCGCTCCTCGCGGCGAGTGTTCCGAGATATGGCACCCCGTGTGTCGTAGCGCAAAGTGACATCGGGGTTCCCATCGCCGAAGCCCGGCGGACTCTGGAGGAAGCGCGGCAACGGTTCGCGCCCGTTCCGGTCACGCCAAATATATCTGCCGCCGCGACCGCGCCGACCGCGCACTGGTGGACCGCCGTTCCGCCCGAGGAGCGCACGGCGCAACCGTTGCGAAACGGCTCCTCGGACAGATAACCTGCCCTTCCTACCGAATTATTTCGGAGCGATCACGAGGGAGACCACGAGTGCATACCAGCCGTTCTCGACCCGGAGCAACACCGGATTATAGCCTTTTTGCAAATGAACGCGCCGCAACCCTTCGCCGATCTGCCACCCTTTGAGCTGGCTCCCGCTTTTCCAGACGAGTTGCTGGTTCACCCACAACGTTGACTGGTCGTCGCTCCCGACGGCGAGCCACGCGTCGCGCTCACGGTCGGAGTAAAGTTCCGTAAACAGGTAGTAGACGGCGTACTCGTCCGCGTCCGGGGGGATCATCTCCGCGTTGTTGAACTGGCAGAAACGCCACTTCAAAGTACGCCCGTCCTTGCCGGGATAAACCGCGTCGAGATTTACGTCGGCCTCCGGCGGAAAGGCGGTGTCGCGATTTCGGCGGGCGGGGTTCGGAAACGGACCGATCACGTACCAACTGTCCACATACATCCAGTTCGCGAGCGCACCGTCCGCACCGGTAATTCGCCGCCCTGGGATCGCGCGAATCGCGCCGCCCGGTAACACGGGCGGTGGGGGCGGGGCGATGTAGTCGGGGTCGCCGGGGACGCGGTTACGGTACGTAGTTTTGCCCTCCCGCTCGCTGGTCATATACCCGCTCACATCGGCTTGTTTGCCGCCCTGATCCTGAGAAGCAAGTGCCACCATCCTATCCGTAAACCCGGTCGCGGCGGTCCCCTCGCGGCTTTGCGCCTGATCGAGCAACCGTTGCGCCCGCGAAACCATCGCGTTTATTTGCTGTTCCGCAGCATTCACCGCAGACGCGGGCGCGGAAGGACCGCCGCGCAGTCGAACCTTCGATTCGTCCGGCACACCACCGTTGCCTGCCTTCCGGGCTTCGCCTGTTTCCGGGGGCTTCCCCGAAGCGGTGGTGCGTTCCAAGGCGCGGATCTCGTCGTACAACCGGTCTATCCGTGCCTGCGCTCCCTGGGCTGCTTCCAGGGCGGCTTCGAGCGACGGGGTTTCGCGGTCTTTGCGATGATCGGAACGTCCCCCCGCCCGCCCGAACGGGCTACACGTTCCCCCCGCCAGGAAGCATTTTTCGTTGTGTGTATGATTCGGGTCCGGTTCCGGTGCTTTCGGGGGCGGTCCAAACCCTCCCTCCAATTTGGCGGCGGCGTTTTCCTGGGTCCGTGCGGCGTCACGTTGTGCGGCGAGGGCGAGGGCGAGAGTTGCCCGTGTTTTTCCAGCGTTGCCGTTTTTCAAACTCGTTTCCATTCGTTTCCGCGCGACGTTGGCTTTCGTCTGTGCCCGCATCGCCCGCCGCAGGTCGGCGTTCTGCGCGGCTTTATAACCGGGAATCGTCGCCCCGTTCTCCCGCAAGGATTGGCGTACGGCACGTTGCGCCTCGCCCGCCTCCTTCTGTGCCTTTGCCACTTCCGCCATGGCTTCACGCGCCACCTTCGCCCCGGCGGGAGTTTCTCGCGCGGGGTTTCGTTCCAATATTTCGCCCACGCGATCCAACGCCTTCAACGCCCGTTGCTGAGCCTGAATCGCTTTCACCGCGCGTTCCTCGGTCTCGGTATAAGCGATCTCTTTACGATCTTTGGGTCCAGACGGGATCGGGGGTTCCGGCAGTTTTACGCGGTCATAGCGTCGCACTTTGGTTCGGTCAATCGGTATCGGACCGCCCGCCTTCGCAGGAATCTTCTTCGCCGCCGTTCGCGCCGCCTCGGCATTCGCTTTTCGAGCCTCCTGCAGTGTTCGGTCCAGCGCAACCTTCCGTTTTCTTTGTAGCAGTGCTTGACGGGCTTGCTCGGTCGCAACTTGCGCGGGCGAGGCGTCGCCCGGAAGCGGCTTTGCCACCGGGCGACGGTGCGTCGGCATCGGCGACGGTTGCACCGGCAGTGTCATTGCCTTATTTGCCGCAAGCGGGCGGTCTTTTCGCACGGCATTTCCGGCGGGGCGAGTTACCGGACGTAATGCCGCTCCCGCCGCCGTCGGCGTTGACTCTCCCGCATTCTTCTCCCTGGGGGACTCGGTAGGGGGTGGTTTCCGCCCGGTGCGCTTTTCGTAGGAAGCCCCGGCGCGGCGGCGTAATTCTTCCATCTCGTTCGCCACATGAACGATCCGTTTTACTTTCAATTGCGCGTCCGCCGTTTTTTTTGCGTACGTGGCAACGGTGTAGGGGCGTGCCGGATCGGGTGTTGCCGCCCTAAGAGGGCGGGGAGCAGACGCGGTCAGCGACGCAACAACGACCGTCCCGGCGTGAACCGCGACGGACACCACGAGTGCTGTCAGCCAGGGATGCTTCCAGTCCGGCGACCATCTACTGTTCTTTGTTTGCGGTACGAAGTCCGACATTCCTGAGTCCCTCGAATTGGCACATTTCTACAAGTTCGATCACATCCCGGTAGCGGGCGTCCTGATCGGCGTCGATGCGAACGCGCGTATCCGGCTTTTTCGCCGCTTCGCGCACCTTCTGTATCACCGTCTCGGTGTTAGCAAGTGCCCCGCCGACATACTTCTTGCCGGACTTATCTATGCCCAGCACCAGCAGATCACCCGGCACCGATCTATCCGTCGCCGCCCCCGAATGTGGGAGCACTATCGGGAGTTGGAAGACCGGATCGCCTTCCTGTTTTGCCTTGCCTTTGTCGAAACTCATGGTCACCATGAAGATAATGAGGATGACTAACGTCACATCCACGAGCGGGATAATGTTGATATCCGCGAGCGGTGGGGCGGTGTAGCGTCCGCGCCCCGCCCCCGATCCGTTGCCGATTTTCATACCGCTACACCTTCCCGTGGGGCATGATCCGCGATTAAATCGGCGACTTCGAGCGCGTGGTTTTCCACGGTCAGGCTCATTGCGTTCACTCGCGCCAGGAGGAGGTTGTAGCCGATGGCGGCGGGTATCGCCACGCCGAGACCGAGCGCGGTCGTGATCAACGCTTCCGAGATGCTACCGGAAACCACGGCGGGTCCGGTCTCGCCGGTCGCGGCGATCTGCCGGAACGCGCCCAGGATGCCGAGCACGGTGCCGAAAAGCCCGATATAGGGCGCGGTGGACGCGATAGTGGCGAGATATTGCAGGTTGTTTTGCAGGAAGGCCGTCTGCGTCGTGATACCGCGCCCGACTGCTTCGCGTAACCGCTCTCGTCCCAGAGCAAGGACCGGTGCCGACAAACCCTGTGCCAAAGAGAGTGCGACCGGCGATGACGAGTTTGCCGCGACACTTTGTACGCGGGCAGTGTCGCCCGCCGCCGCCGCTTCCCGCAATTTCTTGTAATCTGTGTTCTCTGAAGTCGTGATGCGTCCCAATTGGATCACGCGCTCCAGAATCGCGGCTACCGAAATCACCGAAAAACCGACGAGTAGCCATTTGGAAAAGGTAATCCCCCAATCCATAATAAATACGACAAGGCGACTGCCTTCTTTAGGCGGTATGGGGAATTGTCGCGTCGTGCGAAGCGCGATAGAAGCCGCGAAGCGGTGTTCCCTGCCTTGTCTTTCCTCTCTTTCTGAAATTATATTGTTAGTCGTTATGTGGTATAATTGATTGCTATGAACAAAGCGTTTCGTTTCCGCGCATATCCTAACAAAGCGCAAGGGGAGGCTATGACAATCCTTCTGGAAACGCATCGCCGCCTCTTTAACAATGCCCTTGCCGAACGAAAATGCGTCTACGAATCGGAACAAAGAACCGTCATGTATGGCGAGCAATCGGCGAAAATCAAGACCGAAAGAGAAATCAATCCGTACCTTGCTCTGGCTAATTTTTCTTCGTGTCAACGAACATTGAGACGTCTTGACCGTGCTTTTCAAGCCTTCTTCCGCCGCGTCAAAGGTGGAGAAAAAGCGGGTCGGTTTTTCGCCGCGAAAAAGCCTGGATATCCGCGTTTCCGTGGGTACGGTCGCTTTGATAGCGTGGATTTTACAATCGGCGACGGGGCAAAGTTGACAAAGGACGGCAAAGCCTACTTCCAAAACGTTGGTGAAGTTAAACTGAAATTGCATCGCGCCGTGGAAGGAACAATCAAAACCGCTACGTTTCGACATCACGCAGGAAACTGGTACGTGGTATTTGTTTGTGATGTGGAGCAGGAAATCACTGAACCCTCTACAAATCCCTCCGTGGGAATTGACCTCGGTTTGAAATCCTTCCTTGTGACAAGTGAAGGGGAATCGGTTGACGCTCCGAAACTCTATCGGAAGGCACGAGCAAAACTTCGCTGTTCTCAAAGAGCCGTAGCACGAAAGAAACGGGGAGGTATGAATCGCCGCAAGGCGGTCAAAACCCTTGCTAAGATTCACGCCCATGTTGCTAACCAGCGCAAAGATTTTCACCACAAAACGGCTAAGTCTCTGGTTGACCGCTTTGGTGTAATTGTTCACGAAGAATTGAATATTAAAGGCATAGTGCGGTCGCTCCGTCTCGCCAAGTCCACAAATGATGCAGGTTGGGCGGGTTTCCTTGCTATCCTGAAGCAGAAGGCAGAATGTGCCGCCGTTTCTGTGATAGGGGTGAATCCACGCCACACGACGCAAGCCTGTAGTCGGTGCGGTTGTTTGCCAACCGTTCCGATAGGTCTGTCGGTTCGTGTTTACACTTGCGAGCAATGTCATTTCACCTTAGACCGCGACTGGAACGCGGCGATAAATATCAAAAATCGGGCAGGGATACTGCCTTTACAGGCTAACGTAGATGATTGCATCATGCGTTCTGTAAGAAGCCTGCCCCTTTAGGGGCGGGAGTTGTCACTAAGTACCTTATCCCGTTGAATAGTTGAAATATTTTTGTTATAAATGAGCATGAGACAACATGCCATCGTTCGCTTGACAGAGGATCAACGTGAACA
>JAYULM010000404.1:0-2368 GCA_043763605.1 Armatimonadota bacterium
GACGATAGAGGGTTCGGGCTTGCTCTTCAGTCATCAACTTGATTAAGACTGTATCGCGGAAGCGGAAAACTCTGCAATACCTGAATAGTTACGAAAAATTAAGGATTCGGTGCCTTTTTGCGCTTGAGTTGATCCTCTGCTTGGGCGATCAGGCGCGTCATGTTCGGGTCGTTGGGGTAGTAGTGCAGGAACTGGTTCCCGAGGCGAATCGTGTCGCGCTCGCGCCCGACGCTGTTGTAGCACGACGCCAGATTCACGTTCGCTTCCGGCTGGAACGGACGGGCGCGTACGGAACGCTCGAAAAAGCGGATTGCGGTCGGCACCCGTTTCTGCATCCCGTGGATTGTGCCGAGTAGCGCGAGCGCGTCGGCGTAGTCGGGCGTGACGGCGATAGCGGCTTCGGAATACTTCTGCGCTTCGGGCAATTTGTTCTGATGCTTCAGCGCGTAGGCGAGGTAGTGGAGCATTTCGGCGTCGCGCGGGCGCAGGGCGATGGCTTTGCGCAACGGTTCCTCCGCCTTGTCGAACTGGCTCCGGGCGATGTAATGCTTGCCCAGGTCGAACTGGATGTCGGGGTTTTCGGGGTAGTTTTGCGCGTTCGCGACGAAATCGGCGAGGGCGTCGCGCCGCTTACCCCGGTCATGCGACAGCGAACCATGCAGATAACGCGCGTACATATCCTTGGGGTTAGTCGCGAGTATTTTTTCCGACTCCTGGAGGAGTCGGTCGCCCATCGTTTGTTGTAGGTCCGTGAACTGCAACACACCCAGTTGCCGATAAATCTCCAGGCTCTCGTTGCTCGTGCCGTAGTGCGCATCAGCGGCTTCGGTTGCGACTTCCCGAAGGCGCGCGGGGTCGCCGCCCCACTTCGGCTGGTACATTTCGAGTGCCCACCGGTACGTCTCAGACGGCGAATCGGTGTACAGTTTCCGCGCCCGTGTCATTGCCGCGTCGGCTTCGACCCGGTCCCCCGCGAACAGGGCGGCGTTCGCGAGGCGTTGGTATGCCTTGCCGTAGAGCGGGTCGCATTGCGTCGCGGCTTTCGTTTCTTTCAACCACTGCGCATACAGTGGTTCGATCTTTGCCATCACCGCCGGGGCGATGTCGTAGTATTGCCGGTCTTGCCGCAACCGCCGCGCCGCTTCCCCGGCACTCCATCCCGCCGCGAGTCGCGCCTCCGGGTTCGCCGGGGCGTTTCGGGCACCGCGTGCGCTGTAGATCGCGTCGCGATTCCAATCGCTCCCTGTCCGCGCCACCCAGGCGGCGGCGTGCGCGAGGAGGTAGTTTTCCTTGTACCGGTCGCTCAGGGCGAACAGGGCGGGGGCGTTTGCGCGCAACGCGTACGGCACCGCGTAGCCGAGGGAACCGAGTGTCTGCGTGTTGTTCGGCATAGTTTTTAACAGGAGACGGACATAGGGTGCGGCGTCTTTCGGCGCGGAACGCAATGCCGGGATAAAGACCGCGAGTCCGGCGGCGAGCGGGACGCGCTTCCCGGTTTCGCGCAGGAACTTGTCTTGTTCCGGGATGTACGTGCCACTATCGGCGCACTCGCCCATCCGCGCCAGTAGTTCGGGGGTGACTCCCTGGAGTGGGACGGCTCCTGTACCGGGGGCGGATGTGACGCCTAACACACCATGCATAGCGCGGACCAGGGGAGGCAGTTTCTCGATCAACCCTTGCCTGTCAATTCCGCCGTAGGAGAATTGGCATAGCGTTTTCTCGGGGCTTGCGACGCGGTAGATGTCGTACGTCACACCCGCCGTGTTAGCACTTTCCGTATAGGAGCCGACCGCGACGTGGGTCGCGCCGCAGACACGGGCGACGCGCAGGGCTTCGGCGAGCGACATCTGGAACGACGTCATCTTGCGCTCCCGCGCCGCCTGAGCGACGGTAGTGAAAAGCGGAGATTGCCCCAGTTCCGGCGACCCGGCGACCGCGTTGGTCAGGTACCAGCCGATGCCCCGCGCGAAGTTCTGGCTGTCCTTGTTCGCGCCGCCCGCGACGGGGAACGCGACCACGATCCCGAGCGGTTTTTCTCTGGGAAGCGGGGCGTCATTGGCAGGCTGGTCGAGTTCGGCGAGCAGGGCGGGATCGACGCCTGGCTTCTCCTTCGCGGCGGTGGTGGTAGTCACCGTGGATTCAACGACCGGCGGTGCGGCGTCCCTTGCGGAACACCCGGCGAAAAGCAAAGGCAAAGCGAGCACGGAAACGTATCTGTAGAACGAAAAACGACGCGTCATTGAGTAAACTCCCGCGCGTATTATACCGACAAATCTGCCGAAGCCCTAGGATCGGACGCTGAAGGGTTCCGGTGTAAGCACTCCGTGCTGTAGACGCGTCGCGGCGGCAGGGGGGGGGGTGGCCGACG
>JAYULM010000405.1:0-2361 GCA_043763605.1 Armatimonadota bacterium
AACGACTCCGCAAACCCGAAGGGTTCCCGCCGAAGGCGCACAGCGGAACGGTTCACCGTCCGAAACAAGCGTTCACGCTCCGAAAACATCCGAGACCCCCGACATCGTTTCCGCCTAAGCCGGTTCCCCGACTGCCCGGTTCAAACGGGCGAGGGCACTGAGATAATCGTAGCGGGCGTTGACCTGATTCGTCTCCGCCTGGGTGAGCGCGGTCTGCGCGTCGTTGATTTCCAACTGGGTGCCGACGCCCGCCTGGAAGCGCACGTTTGCGAGGCGCAGGGCTTCGCGCGCCTGTGTCACAGTCTGAGCCGTGGTCGATTGCCGCTCGAACGCGTCGCGCACCGCGATGATCGCCTGTTGCACTTCGGCTTTGATGCCGCGTACGAACTGGTCTTTTTGAATTAGTGACTGCCGCTCGTCGGCGCGGGCGGCTTTTACCGCTTCTCGGGTCGCGCCGCCGTCCCAAAGCGGAACCGAGAGCGTCAACCCCGCTGATCCGGTATCCTTGTTTGTTCCGAACGCCGGTTCGGTGATGTTGTACGCCCCTGTCACCGAAGCGTTCAGGAACGGCTCCAGGTTGCGTCGCGCAAGCCGGACGTTCTTGGTAGCCTTTAAAATGTTGGTATCCGACTGGAAATATTCCGGTCGGCGGTCGAAGGCTTGTGCGAGCAGGGTGGCTTCGTCGAGCGGCGGGAGGGCGGGTATTTCCGGGATGTCGGCGAGATCGACCGGAGTTGACGGGTCTACGCCGACCGTGTTGGCGAAGCCGTTCTTTGCGATCAGCAACTGGTTACGCGACTGGATCAGGGCTTGCCGGTTGTTGTCGAGTTGCGTTTGCGCCCGTAATACGTCGAACGCCGATGCGACGCCCGCGTTCTGTTGTGCCCGAGTCACTCGTAACTGTTCCACGCTTTGCGCGACGGATGCCTCGTTCACACGAACGAATGCCGCCGAGCGGAGCACAGCGTAGTAACCGGTCCGCACGTTCAGCGCGGTTTCCTGCCGCAGGCGGAGAATCTCCAGACGGTTGAGGGCTTGTTCTAAATCACCGATCTGTTGTGCGGTGCGCAAGATCCCGGTGATGTCGATGAATTGCGCGATTGTGATCCGCGCGGACGCCTGATCCAGATTCCCCCCGCCGCCGAACAGCCCGCCCTGATTCTGGTTGCCGGTGCCCCCGGGGTTATTGCCCGGATTGGAATCGCCCGGGTCTTGAGGCGCGGGGGTGTCGGTCTGCCGCGAACCCGGTACCTGTGCCGAACGTGTCGCACCCGCGCCGCCGGTCGAGGATGCGGTATTCGCGGTCGACCCCGAGGTTGTCACCGCGCCGGACGAGGTTGTCGCGCCGCCGCCGCTGGAAAGTGTCACCGGGTTGGTGCCCGGCGTCGCGCCCTGTAAACCGACCCCAAAAGGGTTCTGAATCTGCGACGGCGAAATGCCCCCGCTCGCCCCGCCGAGACCGGACTGGCTATTCAAAAGTCGGTTATAGGAAAGGCTACCGCTGATCTGCGGACCGCGTGCCCCCAGAATCTGCGCGACAGTCGCATTTGTTTTTATCGCCCGCTCGAAGGCGATCAAGATAGACGGGTTGCGCAAATAGGCGACTTCCAGAGCCTGATCAAGCGTCCGCAGGGCGTCCGGGTCGCCCTGTTGTGTTTGACCGGGCAAATTTGTCTTGAAATCGAAGCGTGTGGTCGGGACGATTGCCTTGCGATCCAGCCCGAGGCGCGCGGTGTCGGGCGTCTTGGTCGGGAGCGGCGTCGGTGGCGTCGGCGCGTTCGGTTGTCCCTGTGTGCCGGAACCCGAGGGCGGGGCGGGGAGTGGCGGGGCGGGAGGCGCGTCCTGTGCGACAGCAGGCGTGGAAAGCGCGGTCAGCAGTGCGGCAACGGCCGACAATATCTGTACAGACGGCTCGACGGATAGTTTGGTGGATGACTTCACGGTTGCTCCTCCGGATTTTCTCCCGCGTCGTCCCGGCGGGTCGGGTTGGTCTCGGTAATTTCCCGCTCGACGCGGGCGAGGGCGTCCTGGAACGCCGACATGAACTCGCGCATCGCGCTGAGTTTGCACAGCATCAAACCGTTTTTTCCGGGCGCGGACAGGATCAGCATCTTGTCCCCCGGCTCGATGTCGAACCGCTTCCGCGCGTCGGCAGGGATCACGATTTGCCCTCGCTCACCCACGGTCGCAGTACCGAAAAAATGGTCGTCCCAGTCGAACCCAGTGGGGCGTTCTGTCGGCAATTCGTTAATCTCTGTTTCCGATTTCATACTTTTCATACGTATCTGAGATGTACGCATTCGTAACTACAAAATCATTATGTCCCGGTTCCCAAAAAATTAAACAGGTACGTCTGTTTTT
>JAYULM010000406.1:0-8261 GCA_043763605.1 Armatimonadota bacterium
GTCGAGTGCATCTACAATGCGTTGGCGTAGGTCGAGGGAGAGTGGCTTCATGCCTGAAAGGATACCTCACCAGCAATACTTTTGCCGAAGACTATAGAGCGGTCGCCGCACGAATGATGCGCCCTCGGTAACGCGAAGCGTCTACAGCCGAAGGCTTCCAGCGGAACCCTTCAGCGTCCGAAAAACCTCCCCGCCCCCCTCAGGAAGCCCCGATCCGGACCCGCTCCGGCTCCGCTTTCTGCGCAATGCCCCCTGACCACTTATCACCCACTCCCCCATCGAGTTCGGCGCGGGCGGACGCGGCACTGACGGCTTCGGCGGCGAGACGGCGGGCGGACTCGGAAAGGTGTTGCAGGTTTTCGGCGGTCGCACTGTCGGAAGTGCCGTAGCCCGTGCCGAGCGTCGCGATCCCTTCGCGGAGGGCGGCGATCTGCGCGTCGATCTCCGCGCGCAACGCGGCAGTGCGACGCACGGCAAGCCCTGAGCGGTCGTTGGCGTCCGCGCGACGTAACAGGGCGTCGGCGCGGCGTTCGAGCGATTCGCCGATGACACGGTCCGGATTGACCAAGGCGTCCGCCTGAAGGGCGTCGGCTTCGCGCCGCAGGGCGGTGGTATCGACCGGGATCACGTCCACCACGGGAAGCCGGTCAATCGCCTCACCCAGCGAAACGATAGCCGCTTGCACTTCGGATTCGGTTTCCGAGTTGACTTCGGCGGTTTGCCGTACCGCGTCCCGAACCAGACGCAAATACGATTGTTCCAGTTCGGTCGCCGTCTTTTCTTCCTCTAACAGGTGCTCGATCTCGCCCTCCGCGAGCGGCTCCTTGTAGCACCAGTGAAACGCCGTTCGGGCGAAAGGGACGGCGGATAGATAGGACAGAATCGCCGTCGCGGCGGTGGTGATCGCGAGCGGTTCGATGTTGCCGTGTTTGGCGAGTGCGATTACGCCGAAAAGTCCTCCGAGACCGCCGACTATGGAGGGCACTGCCCAGAGAGTTCCCAGAGTGGACATCGAAGCGGCGGGTAAACCGGTCGCGGCTTGCTTGTCTGTCAGACCACTACCTTTCGCCCAGAGTTTGCCGAGCATACCCATTTTCGGCGCGGGTAAAGGCGTCGCGCTCAGACCGATAGTCGCTGCGATGTCGCCCTTGCCACGCAATCCGTACGTACGGCGGCGGATAATTTCGGCGTGCTGGCGGTCGCGGAGGTGTTGCGGGAAAAGTTTCATGGCGTGGTTTCGAGTCAGACACGCCGATTATACCAGCGGTTACGCCCCCCGTTTTAAAAAATCAGTTCTAGCCCGTCGTAAGCGACCGCCATGCCGTGTGGCGCGGCGCGCTCGGAAAGTTCGTCGTGGCAGAGCAAGCCGGTGTGAGAAATGTGAGTGAGAAAGAACGGGGCATCTTTGGCGAGACCACTCTCCGCGACCAGTTTTTCCTTCACCGAAACGCACCCGGCGAGTGACAGATGCCCCTCGTATCCGGAATCGCTCGCCCCGAGACCGCACTCCAGAACCACCGCATCGAGTCGGCGACCCGCCAGAAACTCCCAAGTCGCCGGGTGGTACCAGCCGGTGTCGGACGCGTACAGGAGCGTCTTACCGGTCGCCGGTTCGGTCAGCAGGAAGTTCAGACACAGTTCGTCGTCTTTGTGGTGCGAGGGTATCGGGGTCACGGCGAGATGCGCCACCGGATACGTCTCGAACGGTTCCACGGCGGTCAGTACGAGCGGGGCAGGCTCGAAAAACTTGCCCATCGTGGAGCGGATACGCCCCAGCAGATACTCGGTTCCCCACACGCGCACCGGCGTTTTCCGGCATGGGGCGAAGTTCGGCGACAGGTATTGCAGTTCCCGCACCGCGAAATGATCGTCGTGCGTGTGCGTGAACAACAGATTTTCGAGGTCGTTCAGCGGGAGTTGCGGGTAGGCATGGACCTGCGCCAGCGTATCCGGCGGCAGGTCGATGCGTACCGCGTCATCGACCAGAACGCCGGTGCGTAACCGGCGGTCTTTGCCGCCGTTTTTGCGGGCGCGCGCGCACACCGCGCAGTTACAGAATAATCCGGGGACGCCTTCCGCCGCTCCGGTACCTAAGAAAAAAACTTTCATCTTGCTTAAACCTGTTCTATCGGAACACCCCATCGTTCCCGGCATGGCGAACATTGCCCCCCATTTTCGCGACCACGATAGCAGTTCCCTTCTCTGCCCGTAGTCGGACGGGCGTGAAAAACTGCACACCCCGCCGCGCCGCTGTATACTGTTGCCAAGATACACTGATCCCTTATGACTACGCTTTCATCCCCCGCCGAACAGACCAACGGTCCCGCTGCCGATCCTGTGCGCCGTAGCGTGGTCGTGGCTACCCGGCGACTGCGTCAGCGGCGCACGATCCGCTTCGGGGCGACCGGATTTTTGATCGGGTCGCTGGTCGGGTTCGTCGCCGCCGTCGCCATCAGTGCGAATCTACTCCGGGAATCGACGCTACCCGGCGGCGGCGCGTTCCTGTTTTTACCGACACTCGCCGGTTTCCTGGCGGGCGCGTTCTACGGCGCGGCGGGCAGATACAATCCGGTTCCCGTCGCGCGCCTGCTCGAACGACGGCTCGATCTCAAGGACCGCTTATCGACAGCCCTCTCCACCCCGCGCGACGGGTCGGCGGTTATCGACGCGCAACACGCCGATGCCGCCATGAACGCCCCGGGCGAAACGCAGGTTTTCGCCGCCGTCCCGCTGACTCCCCTCCCCCGACGCGTGTATGTCGCCGGAGCCGTCGCGCTCGCTGTCGCGCTCGCCTACTTCGCGCCGACGCTTCCTGTTTTCTGGAGTAGCACGAAACGTACCGAACAGGCTACCGTGAAAAAAGAAGGCGAAAAATTACTCGCCGTCGCGAAAGCAGCCGCCGCCGAGGCGAGGAAACAGGGGTTGCCGGAGGCGGAAAAAGCCGCTAAGAAGGTCGAGAAACTGGGCAAGGAGATGACGCGCGGGCGGATGCCGCTCCGCGAGGCGTTGATGGAGCGGGCGAAACTCAGCGAGGAGTTGCGCAAGGCGCAGGACAAGATCGCCCGCGAACAGACGAACCGCGCCGAGCAAAAAACTCGGGAAAACCTGAACGGAGCCGGGCGCGATGCGGCGAAGACGATGAAAAGCACCGGCGTCACGCCCGCAACGAACGCCGCCGCGAACACGCCGGACGGTCGCATGCTGGCGTTGCAGGACGCTCTCGCGCGCGGCGACAAGTCCGGCGTCGCGCAGGCGTTGCGCGACATGGCGGACGCGGCGGAGCGGGGCGAACCGGCTCCCGGGGCACAGCGGGATAAAACGGGGCAACAACTAGTCGCTCTCGGCGACGCGCTCGGCAAAAACAACCTCGCCGACGCGGGCAAATCGGCGGAAGCGGCGGGCGATTCGATGAGCAAGAACGCGATGCCCGACGCTGCCCAGTCGCTGCGCGAGGCGGCGGACAAGATCGAGCAAAGCGCGGGAACCGCAGGTGCTGCAGGTGCGCAAAGCCAGCAGAGCACCGGGCAGCAACAAAGTCAGGGCGGACAGAGCGCGGCGGGCGGACCGGCGCAAGAAAAAAGTGCCCTGCAAAAGATGATGGACGGCATCCAGAAGACGAACGGGGAAGGCAGCCCCCAGAGCGGCAGTTCCGGTTCGCAATCGGGGCAATCGTCGTCCGGAAGCCCGTCGCAAAGCGGTGCGCAACAAGGCGGCTCACAGCAGAGCGGTTCGCAACAGAGTGGTACCCAGCAAAGCGGTTCCCAGTCGCAAGGACAATCAGGACAATCGGGTTCGCCGGGACAGGGGAGCCAATCGCAATCCGGGCAAAGCCAGAGCGGACAGCCCGGGCAAGGCTCGCAGAGTCAGAACGGGCAACCCGGTTCGGGGAACCAGCCAGGACAGAGTGGTTCGTCCGGGAAAAGCGGCAGTCAGGGCGGCAAATCCGGCAACGGCTCCGGGAGCGCCAATAAATCGGGGCAGGGTTCTGGTAAGTCCTCCGGTCCCCGGGGCGGCAAAAGCGGTAATAGTGGCGGCGGCGGAAAAGGCTCGGGCGACGGCTCTTCCGGCAACGCTAAAACCGGCGACTCCGCCGGGCGGTTGGGTAAAGGCGCGAAGGAACAGAATGTGCGCGGAAAACAGAGCGGCGAAGGTCCGGAAACCGTGATTGCCGAAAACGATACCGACCGTTCCGCCCTGCCGGTCTCCAACCTCCCGTATTACAAAGAGTATCTCAAGGAACGCGGCGGTCCGGCGAGCGAGGCGGCACAAACCCGCGACGCCGTCCCGAACGCGTACCGGAATCAGGTGCGCGGCTATTTCGACTCCCTGCCGCCTGCGCCCCCGTCGGGCGCGAAAGGACCGTAACGCTTGTCTACCCGTTTCAAAAGTGGGGTTTTGTCGGGAGCGATGCTCACCGCTGTCGTCGGTATATTTTTCGGTCTTGCCGGTGCGCACGGGCAGACCAGAGCCGCGCCGAAGGTGTCGCCCGCGCCAAACGCATCACCGTCGCCAAAAGCGAGGCGGAATCGGGCGGTTGTAACTCCGGTCGCATCGCCTTCGCCGTCACCGTCTCCCCGCGTCACGGTCACGGTGCGAAAAACGGTCCCCCCGGCGGGCGCGTTCGGGACGGGAACGTTGCTCTGCACGTTGCAATCCCCGTTCATCAACGAATCGTCCGGGGTCGCGGCGGGGCGGCGCAACCCCGGCGTGTTCTGGACACATAACGACTCGGGGGACGGGGCGTACCTGTACGCGTTCAACCGGTCGGGCAGAACCGTCGGCGTCTTTATGGCACGGTCCGCCTATGCGGGCGACTGGGAAGACATCGCCGCCGGACCCGGACCCGACGGGAAGGGGAACTACCTGTATGTCGGCGACATCGGCGATTACGGACGCACTCGCACCGAAACGTGCCTGTATCGTATCCCCGAACCGCTCCTGTCGGCGGAAAACCGCATCGGGACCAAAGCCCGCCCGCGCCTGAGCGACGAACCGACCGCGCGTCTGCTGTACCAATATCCGGATGGTCCCCACGATTCCGAGTCGCTACTGGTTCACCCGCAGACCGGCGCGATCTACCTGGTCACGAAAGAGGAAAAGGGGGACGCCGGGGTATACAAGTTCCCACCGATCAAACCGACGGACAATCCGATGGTGCCTTACACACTCGAAAAGATGGGGGCGTTCGCCTTCGACGAGAGCGGACTCCACCCCTTCCCGAACCGCGTCACCGGGGGCGACATCGCCCCGGACGGCAAGCGTCTCGTTTTGCGAACATACTACGCCGCATACGAATGGCGGCTCCCGGACGGCGAGAAAAATTTCGACGCGATCTGGGCGACCGACCCCGCAATGATTCCCCTGCCGCTCCAGCCGCAGGGCGAGGGTATCTGCTACAGCGCGGACGGGAATGCGCTGATAGTCGCGTCGGAGAAAACCCCGACCGCGATCTACGAACTCAAAGCGCGATAATCACGGGAATCATTTCTGCAAGCGTCTTGACATATGACTCCTTTTCGGTCACACTGAGAACGTCCGGTCCGTATGTACGATAGTCATCGACACCGACTGGAGGAAAAGAGAATTGCTACCATGTTGTTTTCCAATATTCTCGCTCATGTCCACGGGCTTACTACGGTAGGTCGGGCGTTTCTCACCAGGGCTTTCGGGGTAACTTCCTTGCTTGCCGCATCCGCATCCCTCGCTTCCGCGCAGATCACTGTTTATTCGAATGATCTCGCAGGATTCAATGCGGAAGCAGGTTCACCGCCCGTTTCGGTCGATTTCGACGCCATCGCTATCGGAACCAACCTGACCGGCACGACTTTCTCCGGGATTGAATTCGGCGGTCCGGGCGCGCCACTCATAGTTGTCGATGGCGCGAGCACATTTACGCCTCCGGGAGCCTTTAGCGGAACGATTAATGAGTCCACGAATCGATTATTGCCGACCACGGGACTGAATGTCCTGTCACCGGGAGGCAACACCCTGGGCGCAGGTCCCGACACTGCCATCGAGAACGACGATCTGACACTCACTTTTCTCACGCCGGTTTCCGCATTCGGTTTCGACCATATTTCGCAAAGCCAGGACGGATTCAGTTTCACCGCGATAACCGTGTTCGATGTGAATAACGTCGTGCTTTTTGGCGGCACAGTTTCGGTCACTGGACCGGGCGGCGGCGCGCCGGGCGGCGCGGACTTTTGGGGGATCGTTTCCACAACGAGCAACATCTCGCGCATCGAGATTAATGAGCAAGATAGTGATAGCACCTTCCCGGACGCCAACATCGGGTTCGACACCTTCCGGTTTGTCGCCCCGGTAACCGTCCCGGAAGCGAACACTTCTGTTCTTCTCGGGTTGGCGGCGATGCCGCTGGCACTCGCTGTAGCGCGCCGCCGGAACTGAGGAAGTTTCCCGATTTGCATACTGTGGTCGCCAGGGGATTCCCGCCAAGCAAGAATCCCCTTTCCGGTTACCCCGATCACCTTCACCCACGCCAATCCATCTATTCCGCCGCCACCGGTTCGTGTCCGCCGTTTTTCCACCACCCCGGTTTCGCATACGGGGCACCCGGCGCGTACGGCGTGGACGGCATCGTCGGGGCGAGCCATTTCACGCTGTTGGCGATGATTCTTTTGATTTCCGGCTGATGATAGATCGGGTTCGATTCGTGCCCCGGCGAGAAGTAAAATACCTTGCCGTAACCGCGCCGCCATGTACAGCCCGAGCGAAAGATCTCGCCGCCGGAAAAGTTGGAAATAAAGATCAGTTCGTCCGGGGGCGGGATGTCGAAAAACTCGCCGTACATTTCGTGCTCCGGAATCTGAAAGACCATCGGCACCCCTTCCGTGATCGGATGCCCCGGCGCGACATTCCAGACCGCTTCCGAGTCGCCGTCGCGCCAGCAGAGCGAGCAGGACGTGCCCATCAGTTTGCGGAAGATCTTGCTGTAATGCGCCGAATGAAGACATAAAATGCCCATGCCGCCCAGCACCCGCGCGTGGATGCGATCCACGACGGCGTCCTCGACCTCCCCATGCGCCATGTGCCCCCACCAGGTCAGAACGTCCGTGTTCGCGAGAACCTCGTCGGTCAAACCGTGCTCCGGGTCCTGCAACACCACGGTTCTTACCGTGACCGCGTCGCCCAACTGTTCGCGGATACCGTCGGCAATCGCCTCATGCATTCCGTTCGGATAAATACCGCTGATCGGGTGATTTTCCTGTTTTTCGTGGCTATTTTCGCCATAAACCGTTACTCGAATCGCCATAATGAATTAACTCCGTTATCGGCGCGCTCTCGGCACACCGGTCGTATCCTTTTGGACGGCGGCGGCGCGATTCCCTCCCCGATTTTCCGCTTTATAGGGAACGCACGGTAAAGTCGCCCCGTTTAAGATACAATACCGTTACCGATTCGCGTGATCCCTGCCGGGTTCTCTCGCACCTTTGAAGGACTACCAAGCCGCCGTGAGTGATATTCTAAACCGTTCTTTCCGATTGGGCAAAGCGTACGTGGACCGCGTCCGCGACGCCATCGACGATAAATTGACCGACGCGGAAAAAGGGGTCGCCAAAGACGAACTCGACCGCGACCCCGGCGACGCGCCCGACTCGTTCTCGCGCGGAAACGCCTACGACAACGACCCGGACGCTCTGATGCGCCGCGCCGAGGAGCGGATCGCCGCCGCCCGCCGTTCCGCCGATGCGAGTCTGGAACTGGCACGCTCCCGGTCGGAAGCCGCGAATCCGGCTCGCCCCACGGACGTTATGCCGAACACGCAAGCCAAACAGATATTACCCGAGGACCCCGACGCCGCCGACTTTAAAGTTCTCGGGCTGGAAGCCGGGAGCGATTACCCGTCCGTGCAAGCCGCCTACGAAAAATTAGCCGCCCGGTGCGACCCGCGCCGCTTCCCGGACGGCTCCGGGGAACAGAAGCAAGCCGAACTTATCCTCGCACGCGTCAACACGGCGTACGAGAACCTGCGCAAGCGGCTCTCGCCGACCGAATCGCGCTTCGCCAAACTGGAGTTGTAAACATTCCGCGCCGCGTGATCGTTTACGGCACGGTCTGTCTGGACCGGTTCGTTTTGACCGGACAATCGGACGGCGACGCGACAGAGTTTCCCGGCGGGGAAGCGTTCAACACCGCGACCGCACTTGCCGGTTGGGGCGTCCCGGTCACTCTGACCGGAACTGCCATAGGCGACGACGCCGAAGGGTTGCGCCTGCGGGAGTTATTGCGTACGCACCCGC